>JBCDEX010000006.1:0-21762 GCA_039178995.1 Pseudomonadota bacterium
GGGCATCAATACGTAGCGAATTAAACCTGCTTGTTACATCTTCAAGATTTAATGGGTTTGAATCACAACAAAGACATTCCTTGGAAATAAGGAACATCACCATGAACAAGTAACTTAAGATTGCTTTCATACGTACTTTAACGCATAAAATAAATGCGATTTCAGCACTAAAAACCTATCAGCACAACAGCTGATTAGATCAAGAAAGAGCCAATTGGAAGGAGCCACAGATCGACAATGTACTATTGACGAATGTGAAAAATAACTTTACCTAATACGTGTTGCGGAAAAAACACGCCCATTTTATCAGAACTGAGTCCACTGGGGTGATCACTGCTAAGAGTTATACGACGAGTTGATTCATCAATGGATGAGACACGCTTAATGAGCTCACCATACTGAGCATGAGTCGCAACGACGACGTCGCCAACATTAAGAGACCTTAGAAAAAAACGAGAGGTGATCACATAATCATTATGTGAAAAATGGGGCAACATGCTGCCCCCATTTATACGACGAATGACCAGTTGATTAACCTAACTTAGGATATACAACGTCTTTTGCTGGCGCATATGGGCTAACTGCCGTAAACGTTTCAACGCCTTTTGTTTTCCAAAATGCTTCTGCAAATTGGTTCACCAAATTCAACAACTCTAACCCTTGTGCTTGATCAATTTCTTGACGACACTTAGAGCCAACCATCATGATTTTATGAGCCAACTCGTGAACACCTGGCACTTGATCAAACTGAGCTTGTTTAAAGTAGTCACCCCAAATCACACGCACATCATGCTTTACTTTTTCAGCGTGCTCTTCTTTTTGACCTACTAAACGAGCCAACTTTGCTTGATCCGCTAATGTAAGGTCTTTGCCTTGCATTTCGTTGATCAAATCCAAACAACGAATCACAGTCAACGCATTGATTTGAGCAGTCGCTGGATCATAGATACCACAAGGGATATCACAATGTGCAGATGCACTTGAAAGTGAAACTGCTTTGTCTAATTGCTTAAAAATTGTATGTAGCATAATCGCCTCTTATTTATTGTCCGACTGTTTTTTAGAATACCCTTTCGCAACGACGGCGCAAGCAACTGCACTCGCCAACAATCCACCGTAAAACACAACATGGATAAAACCGGCCGTTGCTGATGCATGATCGTGCCCAGTATGAGCTGCAGTCATTGTTGACGCACCCATTAAGCACATTGCTGAAAAAATTGAACGCATAGAATTTCCCCTCTATTCAAGTTAGTATATTGAGCTCGAAGCATCATTATAACGAATTCATTACGATATTAAACACAAACGCTTAAGATACTGGCACAAAAAGCATTAAGCAATTGACATCTTTCACCAAACAAAACAATTTATACTGTTTAACAAGACACAGGCTATCACAGCCGCTTACTTACTCGCAGGGGAAACACAATGGACACAAAGAAAATAGCCGCTCTTGATGGCTGGCATACGTTGGATCAAAACAACCCGGCTTTATTGGGCACTCAATGCACATCTTGCGGTACTTACTACTTCCCTAAGCAAACTAATTTTTGCCGCAACCCAGACTGCAACAGCGTCGACTTCAAAGAAGTCCCCCTGTCGAACAAAGGCACAGTGTGGTCTTACACCAGCGCATCGTATCAGCCGCCAGAGCCATTCGTACCCACCACCGATCCGTTTGAACCGTTCACCATTGCCGCAGTTCAGCTGGAAAAAGAAAAGATGGTGGTACTGGGTCAAACCATTCAAGGCGTCACCCCTGAAGACCTCAAGGTCGGCGATTCAGTCGAGCTGGTCTTAGACACCTTGCACACAGACACCGATGACGACGGCAACGCAGTTGAAAAAGTGACTTGGAAATGGAAGCCCGTGACATCATGATCGATACAATCGATTCGAGGTCCGCTTAGCCATCAACACACAGACAAATTACAGGAATCAGAATGACAAATACCACACAGAATGACGTTTCGATCATCGGCGTAGGCATGCACCCATGGGGAAAATGGGGTCACAACTTTGTTCAATACGGCGTCAAAGCCGCTAGAGACGCACTCAAAGACGCAGGCATTGATTGGAAAGACGTTGGATTTGTATCCGGTGCCGCCACCATGCGTTGCGGTTACCCCGGCTATGTCGCAGGCGCAACCTTCGCACAAGCACTCGGCTGGCAAGGCGCTGAAGTCAACACATCATACGCTGCCTGCGCATCCGGCTCACAAGCACTGGCCGCCGCACGCACCAAAATTTTATCTGGACAGTGCGACGTCGCACTCGTCATTGGAGCAGACACCACACCTAAAGGCTTCCTAGCACCCGCCAAAGGGTATCGCCCTGACGACCCTGACTGGGTTCGTTTCTACTTAGGCATTACCAATCCCACCTATTTTGCGCTATACGCGCGCAGACGGATGGACATTTATGGCGACACTCGCGCGGATTTCTCTAAAGTCAAAATGAAAAATGCCCAACACGGCATGAACAACCCCAATGCGCGCTATAAAAAACTCTTTAATGAAGACGACATTTTAGACTCACCTATGGTGGCTGATCCACTCAGGTTGATGGACATTTGCGCCACCTCAGATGGCGCTGCTGCTTTGATTGTGTGCAGCCAAGAATACGCAAACAAGATCGGCAAACAAGATGCTGTTAAAGTCGCCGCCATTTCAACCGTCACACCAACGTTTGCCAGCTCCGTACTTGAAATGCCCGACATCGCGACGGACTCTGCAGTGACTGCGGAAGCTCATAGCTTCCGCGCGTCGTTGCCGGTCAAAGCATACGAAGAAGCCGGCATTTCGCCAAGTGACGTGGACGTGGCTGAAGTGTACGACCTCTCAACCGCACTCGAAATGGACTGGTACGAAGACCTTCAATTATGCGATCGAGGCGAAGCAGCTCAACTGGTTCGTGCCGGTGACACCTCTGTCGGGGGACGCATTCCAGTCAACCCATCCGGCGGCCTCGCGTGCTTTGGTGAAGCCGTTCCAGCACAAGCGCTGGCTCAAGTGTGCGAGCTCACATGGCAGCTCAGAGGCGAGGCCACCGGACGTCAAGTAAACAACGCCAAAGTCGGTATCACTGCCAATCAAGGTCTGTTTGGTCACGGGTCTTGCGTGATCGTTAAACGCTAATTTCAACCTCCTACTTTCGCCATCAAACTCACGGTGGCGAAACTCAATTATTCTAATATACTTAAATTATAATTATCGGACTGGATGCTCCGATAATATTGGTATGTACGCTCATTTTAATAACACAATGGTACCCCATGGACCTCACCGCATTGATTATTGACGACTCGCTCACCTGTCAGTCTGTTCTCAAAAAACAGCTAGAAGGCCGTTCCATTCACGTTCACTGTGAGGAAACAGGCGATGCAGGACTCAATCACATTGCGTCACATTCCGTCGATCTTATTTTCTTGGATGAAACACTTGCCAATGAAAATGGACTGAATGTGTTAAGCAAAATCAAAGCCGCATACCCACAACAAACCGTGGTCATGTACACCGCGATGAACGATCCTGATTACATACAATTAGCCAAACAAAAAGGCGCTCTCGGCATCCTGAACAAAAATTTAAACCCGACCGAGTTAAATGCGTTTTTGAATAAAGCGCGCCATGCATTAAACAGCAGCAACACAGACCAATCAACGCCTGCACCTGAGATCACCCAAACACCAAAATTTGTGCGCTCATTCGCGGACATTGATCACACACAAAGCACCAAACAAACAACAGCCAGAGAAAAAAGGGAAGACGACATCAGCGCCATTTTTAACCGCGCTCGTTTTGACAATTTAACTCATCACCTAGAGCAAACCAACAAACAACACGAACAAGAGTCTCGTCGCATCAAATGGTTGCTGTGCATTCTCGCTGTGCCGCTCACTTTTTTATTGCTTCAGAACATATCCAAAACGTACAGAAGTTACAGCACACCCACGATCATTAACGAAGACCCCACCAACAAATCGGAACACGTCAAACAGCTTGAGTACCATATCGTAAAACAAGACAAACTCATTGAAAAAATCAGCGCTCAACTGGAAGAACACCAGCAAGCACTCGACACATTAAACGCGCACGTGGCACAAGTCAGCAGCGATCAGCAGACGCTGTCTAACAAAGTATCCACCACAGCTCGCACCATTGAAACGGTTAAAACCAGCATGATGGAAACACCCGAACCAGTTGAATTGCCTCCACCGCCTACGCCCGACAGCATGGAACCAGACGACTCTGAAGAAGCGCCAGTAAAGCAAATGACACGCAGTGAATTGGACGAAGCAGACGAGGGCTACGAATAACTGCGCAGCACCTCTCAAAACGGGCAAGATCTCTAACGCTCAGTACGCATGGTTAATCATCGCGTTCGTCTGGAGACACCAGTGTTTCTTTCCAATACTGCGTTGCTTGCTGTTGTGCTTTTGCCAGCAGCGAGCCTTCAGGATACACCCCATTGGCATCTTGCTCCCCAGCTTTAACACCTGTGAGCACTTCCAGCGCTTGATAAATCGTCTCCACGGCGTGGACTGAAAAATGCCCATCACGAACCGCTTCCACCACATCCTCTCTTAGCATCAACGACTCCACATTCGATTGTGGAATGATCACACCTTGCGTCCCTGTCAGCCCAATGTGCTTGCAGGCATCAAAAAACCCTTCGATTTTTTCATTCACACCACCAATCGCCTGAATGTGTCCGTGTTGATCAATCGCTCCAGTCATAGCAAACCCTTGATTAATAGGGATTCCAGTCAACGCGCTTAACAAACAGCATGTTTCCGCTCCTGACGCCGAATCACCGTCAATGCCGCCATAGCTTTGTTCAAACGCCAACGACGCACTGAATGACAACGGGTGCGTGAGCTGCAATAAGTGGCGCAATAGACCGCCCAAAATATTCACGCCTTTGGTGTGAATCGAACCGGACAAACTGGAACGTCCTTCGACATCAATCAGCCCCGCTCGACCCGCTCCAATGGTTGCGGTAATACGCGCAGGAAAACCAAACGACACTTCCCCTGAGGACATCACCGCCAATCCATTGACTTGACCAATGACCTCGCCAGTCGTTTGAATGATGATGGTACCTCGATTGATCAATTCTTTAAACTTTCGTGACGGCAACATGTTACGCTCACTCATGTCACTGACCGCCTGTTGGATGTGTTCACGTTCCACACTCGACGACATTGTTTGCGTTGCAATAAAGGCCGATTCACGAACTAAATCCGCAATGCGTCCAAAGCGAGTCGACAGCTTGGAACGGTGGCCTGCTTGACGCATTCCATATTCACACAACGCCGCAATCGCAGACTTACTAAACGGCAGCAAGTTTTCTTTATTCACCACATACGCAACGACATACACGTATTGATCCAATGCGCGTTGGCAATTTTCCATTTCAACATCAAAGTCAGACAGCACTTTGAAGTTTTCGGCAAAATCCAAATCGTGTTGCCTTAAGAGATAATAACTTTTTGCATCGCCCATTAAGACCACACGCAAACGGACTTTAATCGATTCGGGCTTAACCACCATATGAGGCATGTACATCCCCATTTCTTTTGGCACAATTTCCAGCACACCCGTCTTCAGCGTTCGCATCAATGCACGCCATGCACCTGGCTCACTCAGTATTTCATTCACATCCAAAATCAAATAGCCGCCGTGCGCACGTAAAATTGCACCCGCTCTCACACCGCGATAATCACTCTTTGGCGTTTGCTCTTCCCAAAAAGGCTCAACCGCACCGATTAAGTTATACAAGCTTGGGGAATTCTCTATGATGATCGGCGCATCCATTTTATCGTCGTGCTCCAATACAACGTTTATTCCGTAACGAATATCAAAATCAATTTCGTGTAATTTCCCCGACAGCACATGATCCACCACATCGTCCACCACCTCATCTAAAAACAAAGCGACACTTGGGTCATCGTATTGGCTCTTAATGGCCTGTACAAAACCGTCTAAGGCACCTCTCACCAGCGTTTCGCCATAACTGAACATGCGATCCGCGTGCTCTTGATTCAGCACAAATGCTTCGCGATTGAGCTTCTTAAGTGCTTTCATAAAATACGCATGCGTCTCTTTAAAGTGCACCTGCAAGTCAGCACTCACCTCACCGTCTTTTACCAATTGTTGATACTCTTGCGGCCCAACCGCTTTGCCATTAATTAACGGCACAATCATTTGCTGAGAGGCGTTACCTTGACCCACCGGCAACAACGTCATTTGTTTTTCAGCCAACTCTTCATTGAACGGCTTACTCAACAACGCCAGCTTTTTTTGCAAACTATCAAGCAACGTGGCTTGCGTGCTTTGAGACTCATCGTCTTCTAAAAAACTCGGCAACTCACTGCGGACAAAGTCAATGAATGAGGCCAACATACGGCGAAAACGTTTTGCCGACGACACCGGCAATTTCAACAGTCTTGGTTTGTCTGCCTGAGAAAAATTATGCACGTAACACAAGTCATAGCAGTCACTGGCATTGAGTTTGGGCGATAATCCGTTCAATAATTTCATCACCGACGTCATACGACCCGAACCAGACACCCCGCGAACGAATACGTTCTGCCCTCGTGTTTGCGACAACAGTGAATACTCAATCGCTTTCAAAGCAATGTCTTGCCCAACAATTCCCTGTGCCATTTGTTCGGTGACTTCGACATTCAATGTCTTAGGATCGCAAACCCAATGCAATTGATCGGGTGCTAATTCAGTGCGAGAGACCACGTTTTCGCTTCCTCGTAGTTATGATTATTGAGAACTGGACGTATCTGAAGCCGAATGGCGAACACGTACCATAAAACTATGTTATGTATTTACCGCTCTAATATAATATACTATATGCCTTCCAGTATATACTGGGAGCACAAACACAATAAGCTCAACGTGACCGCACCCGCTTACTCAACACAATCAGATGATTTAAACGTCCTAACATTCACTATGAAAAGCATTCAAGCGCTCTGTCAGAACGATCTGGCATCGGTTAATCAATACATTTCTGAACAATTGACATCCGACATCGGATTGGTCGAGGACATCACCGATTACATCATTTCGGCGGGAGGCAAACGCTTGCGCCCGATCCTTGTGTTACTCGTGGCCAACGCATTCAACATCTCATCAAAGCAACACATTAAGTTGGCGGCCATTATCGAATGCCTACACACCGCCACATTACTTCACGACGACGTAGTTGACGCATCCACCCAACGCCGTGGAAAACCAACCGCAAACACACACTGGGGCAACGCACCCAGTGTCTTAGTCGGTGACTTTATTTATTCTCGTTCATTTCAGATGCTCATTGCGCTGGACAACAAACAGGTCATCAGCATCACGGCCAACGCCACCAGCGAAATCTCAGAAGGCGAAGTCCAACAGCTCATGAATGCTGGCAATGTGAACACCACCGAAGCCGATTATTTTTCAACCATCACACGCAAGACCGCGACGTTATTTGCCGCAGCAAGCCAAAGTGCCGCTGTATTAGCCAGCCAAGGCGACACCATGCAACAGGCCATGTACGACTATGGCATCAACTTAGGCATCGCCTTTCAACTCATTGACGACGCGCTCGACTACTTAGGTAATGCGGAAGAAATGGGGAAAAACATCGGCGACGATCTTGCTGAAGGGAAAATGACACTGCCATTAATTTACGCCTTTAACAATGCGGACAGTGCAGACGCTGAGGTGATAAAAACCTGTATCGAACGCAAGGACAGCAGCGCAATCAACGACATCATTGATGTTGTCACACGCAGTAACGGCATTGATTACACAATCAGCAGCGCCAACGAGTATGCCGACAAAGCGCGCCACAACATTGCGCCTCTGCCCGACTCAGATTACAAAAAGGCGCTGTTACGCCTTACAGAAATTGCCGTCGAACGCCGCAGTTAACACGGCGTTCACACCAACAGTTCACCGTCATGCTCGTGGTTTTTCCGTCACCCAAATCGTGATCACCCCTTGCACCACCACGGTTCCGTCGTCTCGATACGCCGTTACGTTGACATCCATGTTGCTGTTTGGCTTAAAGTCGTCCACATCCAATAGCGCCTCTGCCCGAATGTTCGAGTTAGCTTTTGCTGGATACTCAACGGTCATGCCTTTAGGCAGCCATCTCAAATGATCTGGAATGGACGCCTCAACCGCCATCCCCATGGCCGCTTCTAAGCCATTGCAAATGGCGATCACATGCACTGTTTTGATGTGGTTGTGAACAGCGCGTCGTTTTTTAATGGTTAACACAGCCCGCCCCGGCTCCATGATTTGAAAACGCGGCCGAACGGTCGAAAAATAGGGCACGATCGCCCCTAACAGTTTTGAAAATACAAAATTACCGCCAACAGGTAATCTTTGCAATTTACGGTACAGCGGATAAATGGAAGTCATAAACGCACCTTTAATGTATTGATTGACGCATGCCGGACTCACAACGCCAAAATAAAATAAGAATGGATGCCATGTAGCCACGGCATGTGTGTTGCCCTTATCATCGATATTAACAACTGTTCAGACACAAAAACAGAGCGGAATCTGCCTGAGAGGTGCACTTTTTGGCAGGTTTTTCGTTATAATGAGAACCTGTTAACACCTCAGACTGACGAACAATCGTCACACACAGCAGCCCTCAAGAGACTTCATTTTCATGACTTCAATGCAACCTCCCTCCTCAATACAGCTGAAAACGGCCGATGACTTCCAGAAAATGCGCGTTGCTGGACGTTTAGCCGCCGACGTGCTGGATATGATTGGAAAGTTTGTGGTTGCAGGCGCTTCGACCGCCGACATCGACAAAATTTGTCACGACTACATCGTTGACGTACAAGACGCCATACCCGCCTGCCTTGGCTACCATGGCTTCCCAAAGTCAATTTGCACGTCGATCAATCACGTCATTTGTCATGGCATTCCGTCGAATAAACAAATACTCAAAGACGGAGACATCATCAACATCGACGTCACCGTAATTAAAGATGGCTTTCATGGCGACACCAGTAAGATGTTTCACATTGGCGCACCGACCAAACAAAACAAAGGCTTGGTCAACATCACACAGCAAGCTCTCTATGAAGCGATCGACATGGTTAAACCGGGCGTCAAACTCGGCGACATTGGTTACGCCATACAAAAGCTGTCTGAAAGCAATGGCTACTCGGTCGTGCGCGAATATTGCGGCCACGGAATTGGTCAACAATTTCATGAAGAACCACAAGTGCTTCATTACGGACGCAAAGACACTGGCCTCACACTTCAAGAAGGCATGACGTTCACCATTGAGCCGATGCTGAACATCGGTAAGCGACACACCAAATTGAATAAAAAAGACGGCTGGACGGTGACCACCAAAGACGGCAGTTTTTCCGCTCAATGGGAGCACACCTTAGGCGTGACCGCCACAGGCTGCGAAGTGTTTACCGCCCGTGCCGATGAGACCAAATACCGCTCGAGCTGATTGCTGAATGCGAAAATCGTTAACACACATGACTCTGTAACTGACTGGAATTTGATGACACCATGGCCTCACATGACCCATCCATACCTCACGTAACACACGCACAGAGTTTGTCTGACCTACCCTTTTCTGACGCGAAAAACACACAATTTGATCCAGAAGTGAGCCACACATTTACGCATTACATCGAACGGTTTTTTAGCAACACACCCCTCAACATCCCAAACTACAAACAACTCATCCACACCGTTAACGAATTCTTCAATGAGTGGTTTTCAGCGCAACGTAACATCGAAGATCTGGTTCACTTCAAAGCGAACTTCATTGATTCGTTATTATGCTATATCTGGAAGCAACAAGCATGGGACATCACTCAGCACATCAACCTCATTGCCGTTGGCGGGTATGGACGAGGTGAACTGCACCCTTACTCCGACATAGACATTCTTATTCTCAGTGAACACGAACTCTCTCATGGCAATGGACAGGCCATCGAATCGTTTTTAACCACACTATGGGATATAGGTCTCATTATGGGTCACAGTGTCCGAACATTAGATCAATGCGCTCAACTCGCTCAAGAAGATATTACCGTCATCAGCAACCTCATCGAACAACGCTTGCTGACCGGCGACACAGCCTTACTCCAACAATTGAACACACGCATACACGTTGACAACATGTGGTCGTACGATGCCTTTTTTAAAGGCAAACAACACGAACAAAAGATGCGCCACGTTCAATTCAACAACACAGAATACAACCTAGAGCCCAACATCAAAGAAAGCCCTGGCGGGTTACGTGACATTCACACAATCAGCTGGATCATAAAGCGTCATACCCATAACAACACCTTAGACGCCTTATTGATCGACAACGTATTAAACCACAGCGAACTGAACACCTTAATCGATCATCGAAATTATTTATGGCGCGTCCGCTATGCCTTGCATGTGCACAATGGAAAACCTGAAGAAAGCTTACTCTTTGACACACAAAAAGTGCTCGCCGCTGAGTTCAATTTTAAAGACACCGAGCACAAATTGGCTGTTGAGCAATTCATGCAAGCGCACTATCGATGTTCCTTGAGCATTAGCGCGACCAATGAAATGGTAATGCAAATGTTCGATGAAAGCATCCTCAGCCAACACACAGCACTCGCCGCCCAAGACATTCACTGCAACTTTCAGTTAGTCGATCAATGCATCGACATCAAATACGCGGATCTGTTTGCACACGACCCCAGCCAGTTACTAAACGTCTTTGTCATTTATGCCAACCACCCTGAGATCAACGGAATGCGATCTCGCTGCATTCGCGCCATACGTCAACACGTTCACCTCATTGACGACGCGTTTAGAGACAACCCCGAGCATCATGCGTTATTTTTATCGCTGCTCAATGCGCCCGATCGCGTAGCCGACATGTTGAAACTCATGAAACGATTCGGTGTATTGGGCGCATACATTCCCGCATTCGACAACATCATGGGGCAAACGCAACACGACTTGTTTCACATTTACAGCGTCGACGCCCACACCATTTTATTGGCCATGAACTTACAACATTACAACCGGTCCAGCGCTCGTGAAACGTGGCCAATTTTACACAACGTCATCCGTAACATAGACGATATGGACGCGCTGTACTTAGCTGCAATTTTCCATGACATTGCAAAAGGCAGAGGTGGCGACCATTCAACACTTGGAGCAGTTGATGCATTTGAGTTTTGTCAGCTGCACGGACTCAGTACCAGTAAAAGTAAACTGGTATCATGGTTGGTCAAAAAACACTTATTGATGTCCAGCGTATCTCAACGACAAGACATTGATGACCCCGAGGTCATTCGAAATTTCGCTTTGGAAATGGGGGACCCTAATCATTTAGATCATTTATTTGTACTCACAGTCGCCGACATCAATGCGACCAACAAAAAACTGTGGAATTCATGGCGTGCGTCGCTCATGCAGCGTTTGTATCACAACACTCGACGCGCATTAAAGCGAGGCTTAGAACACTACATCGACCGAGCAGATTGGATTGCAGATAAACAATACAAGGTACTGACTCGCCTTCGAGACGACGGCATCAATCCCGAGCAAGCACGCATCATTTGGGATGAGCCCAACAACGATTATTTCTTGCGCGAGAACACTGACACCATTTATAAAAATACTTTCGATGTTGCGATACACCTCGACAAAGCAACACATGCACGCACCGACACACCGCTAATCAAATTGACTCATCCAAAAGAAACCAACGAGCGCAATGTACAACTGGGCGCGTCTCGAATCTTCATCAGCATGCCGATACACAACAACATGTTTGCCGTCATCACCACAACACTCGAGCAACTCGGTCTCAACGTACACGATGCGCGTATTTATTCCACACGACATGGTTTTTCCATTGACACCTATTACGTGCTTGACTGTAACAACAAACCGCTCACGCTGAGCCAAGAACAACACAGCCAAATAATTGATTCATTGACTCACGAACTAAACACTCCAGAAGAGTTTTCAAACATTGTGATGCGTCGCACATCACGTCAATTGAAATATTTTTCTCGACCAACTCAAACCGAAATGAGCATTGACACCGTTCGCAACTGCAACGTACTCGAAGTGCACTCTCCTGATCGCCCTGGATTATTGGCACGCATTGCCCGCATTTTCTGTGCATTCAACATCAAACTCATTAATGTGAAAATCAGCACACTGGGCGAAATGATTGAAGACACCTTTTTCATCACGGATGTGCATGATCAAGCAATCACCGACCCCTCCCTGATCCGCGACATACAAAGCGCGATTTGCGAGACATTGGATCAACAAAATAATCCTTCGCTTTCATTAACAAGACCCATAGACACGATATGAATCCTGATTTAAACCGCTTACAAGACTATCCCTTCCAACGATTAACTGCGTTATTGAACTGCATTGACGCCCCGGCAGAATCCGACAAATCATTGATTAAGCTATCCATTGGCGAACCCAAACACCCAGCACCCAGCATTGTGTTAGACAGCTTAAGAGACAACGCGTCCGCATGCTCTGTCTACCCAAAAACCAAAGGCACCGACACTTTGCGTGCGACCATTGCCACGTGGCTCACCGGTCGCTTTCAACTCAATCAGGTCAACAGCTACACACAGGTTCTGCCGGTCACAGGCACTCGTGAAGCCATTTTTTCATTTGCACAAGCCGTCATCGATCGCACACAAGACAACCCATTGGTGCTGTCTCCCAATCCGTTTTATCAAATTTACGAAGGCGCTGCGTTACTCGCTGGCGCGTCGCTTGAGCTGCTTCCGTGCACCAAAGAAACGGGTTATCAGCCGGACTTTAACCTCGTCAGCGAGCAGCAATGGATAGACTGCCAATTACTGTACATATGCTCACCTGGTAATCCCACGGGTGCGGTGCTGAATCTTGAGCAACTGACGCACCTGATCGAACTGTCCGACAAATACGATTTCATCATTGCCTCGGATGAGTGCTATTCTGAAGTTTATCTCGCAGACCCACCTCCGGGTTTACTGCAAGCATGCGCCGCACTGGGCCGCAATGATTACAAACACTGCGTTGTGTTTCATAGCCTATCAAAACGCTCTAACGTACCGGGCTTACGGTCTGGATTCATTGCCGGCGATGAGAACATACTCAGCCAGTTCTTGACCTATCGTACGTATCACGGCTGCGCCATGTCTGAAATGACGCAAGCAGCCAGCGTGGTGGCATGGGGCGACGAACAGCACTGCATTGAAAATCGTCGTACGTACGTCAACAAATTTAACGAGGTCTGTCGCATACTCGGCTCCGTGTGCCACTTTGAACAGCCTACAGCCAGCTTCTACATTTGGCTACCAACCGCGGTATCGGATGTTGAATTTGCCTCACGCCTGTATGCCGAAGAACACATCATTGTCCTGCCCGGCAGCTTTTTATCGCGCTCAGTGAACGGCAGCAACCCTGGCGAGAATCACGTTCGACTCGCTCTGGTCGCTGAACCACATGAATGCATTGAAGCCGCCGAACGCATTAAAACATTCATTGAGCGCAATCAATGGCAAACCGTTTAATCCATCACAGAATTCATTAAGGCGTATTATGACCACACTCTACGGCATCCCAAATTGTGACAGCGTTAAAAAAGCACGGAACTGGTTAGAATCACATGAAATCGATTATACGTTTCATGACATTCGTTCTGATGGGCTCACTCAATCACAAGTCAGTACTTGGTTGGCACTCATTGGCCGAGACACACTGGTCAATAAACGCAGTACTTCATGGCGCCAACTCAGCGATGAGCTCAAAACGGCGTTATCCGATCAATCCACCGTTGAACTGATACTGCAACATCCGACGCTTATGAAACGCCCATTGCTTGAATTATCCAGCAATGAGATCGAGGTGGGATTTAATTCAACTGTTTATCAATCGCGTCTAATCAAATAGAATGGCGCTATTCATTTTCTAATTATCATTCACATCGTTCACAGAGGCAATTTCATGAGCAACCCTATCTTCGCAATCGGCTTAGGCATCGGCACACAAAGTAACGCAGGTGATTGGCTCGAAGTCTTTTACAGTAAGCTGTTTCAAAAAAATGAAAAGAATGCCGCCGCTGTGGATGACTTCATGCGCATCATCAAAGAGAATTTTGACTACACTGGCGGAAACGCAACGCTGTCGTTAGAAAACTGCGATTTGATTTCTCTCATCAAAACTTTCAAAGACACAAACCACGAAGGCAGCGCCACATTTTGCGAAGACATTTTATTGTCGGCTTCCGAAGATCGTGCCGTGATTTGTATCCTAGAGACAGACGTTCCGGCTGAAGACACGCCGAGCGCTTACTTAAAACTGCAATTGCTATCGCACCGAATGATCAAACCACACGGTACTGACTTAAGCGGCATCTTTGCTGTATTACCAAACGTGGCATGGACCAACCAAGGCGCTATCGCATTGGAAGACCTTCATGATCGACGTATGGAAGCACGTTTACTCGAGGAACACTTGAGTGTTGAATCCATCGATAAATTCCCGAAGATGACCGACTACGTTGTACCAAACGGCGTACGCATTGCCGACACTGCTCGCGTTCGTTTAGGCGCTTATCTGGGTGAAGGCACCACCATCATGCACGAAGGTTTCTGTAACTTTAATGCAGGCACCGAAGGCACCAGCATGATCGAAGGGCGCATCTCGGCAGGGGTATTTGTCTCAGAAGGGTCTGACCTCGGTGGCGGCTGTTCCACCATGGGCACACTCTCAGGTGGCAACAATGTCATCATCAGCATCGGCAAGAACTGCCTGATCGGCGCCAACGCAGGTGTTGGCATTCCTCTCGGTGACCGCTGCACAGTCGAAGCCGGCCTGTACGTCACAGCAGGATCAGTTGTTACGATTCTGGCTAAGGACGGCAGCACTCAAACCGCCAAAGCTCGTGATCTTGCAAATATTACTGACTTGCTGTTCCGACGCAACTCGATATCAGGCGCCATTGAAGTGCTCGCCAATGGCAACGCCATTGAGTTAAACAGTGAATTGCACGACAACAACTAATCGCCATTGACACACCAGTGTATTAAGGATTTGAATGAGCGCATCGACTCTTAGCCCCACCGTCCAACTCGCCAGTGATTTGATCGCTCAAGCGTCTGTCACACCAAACGACGCAGACTGCCAACGCATAATGTGTGAGCGCTTGAGCGTACTAGGGTTCAGCATTACGGAGCTCAACTTTGGTGAAGGCGCAGAGCGTGTTAAAAACTTCTGGGCCACCCATGGTGATGCATCCGAAGGCCCTATTTTGGCCTTTGCTGGGCATACGGATGTGGTGCCAACAGGCCCCTTAGATCAATGGTCAACCGATCCGTTTGAGCCAACCATCAAAGACGGCATGCTCTATGGCCGCGGTGCTGCTGATATGAAAGGCAGCTTAGCCAGTATGGTGGTGGCGTGTGAAGAGTTTTTGACAGAGCACCCAGATCACACAGGCCAAATCGCCTTTTTGATTACCAGCGACGAAGAAGGCCCTGCAACGGACGGCACCGTGAAAGTAGTCGAGTGGCTGCGTGACAATCAGATCGACTTGACCTGGTGCATTGTCGGTGAGCCAAGCAGCAAAACCGTATTTGGTGACATGATTAAAAACGGACGGCGCGGCTCGCTCAATGCCAACTTGACCATTAATGGTCAGCAAGGCCACATTGCCTACCCTCATCTGGCCAACAATCCGATTCATTTAGCACTGCCCGCGTTGACGGAATTAAGCCAAATGGAATGGGATCAAGGCAACGAGTTCTTTCAACCGACGTCACTTCAATTTTCTAATGTGAATTCAGGCACCGGCGCAACGAATGTCATCCCCGGCACATTGAACACCTTACTTAACTTCCGTTTTTCGACCGAAGTCACAGCCGATGAATTAAAGACGAGCGTTGAAGCCATATTAAAACAGCATCAACTGGACTACGAGATCATCTGGAATCTCAGTGGCGAGCCGTTTTTGACCGGGCATGGCGATTTATTGAACGCGGTACGTGGCAGTATTAAAACAGTCACGGGGCGGGATACGGAAATTTCAACATCGGGCGGCACATCCGATGGACGATTCATTGCTCAACTGGGCACTCAAATCGTCGAATGCGGCCCCCTCAACGCGACGATTCATCAAATCAATGAATGCGTCAGCACCGATGACTTAGACAGCCTCACCGATGTGTATAAATTGACATTGGGCGCTCTGCTGAGCTAATTTCGCTAGAGCCACGCTCTTTGTCATGTAGCGCTGAGGTTTAAGAGTGTGCTAGAACGGAATGTCGTCGTCAAAATCATCAAACCCACCCGGAGAGTTCTGAGCCACAGGTGCTTGTTGCGTCTGCTGTTGAACTGGTGCCGCTTGAGCAGGTTGATTTTGGTTGTAACCGCCTTGTTGTTGCATTGGCTGCTGCATCGGATCTGGCGCGCCCATGCCTTGGTTTCCACCACGGCTGTCGAGCATTTGCAGATTGTTGCCAACAATTTCAGTGCTGTAACGATCGCTGCCGTCTTGAGCCTGCCACTTACGTGTGCGTAGCGAGCCCTCAATATAGACCTTAGAGCCTTTTCTTAAGTACTGCGACGAGATCTCTGCCAAGCGGTTAAACAACACGATACGGTGCCATTCTGTGCGTTCTTGCAATTGACCTGTTTGCTTGTCTTTCCATCCTTCTGACGTCGCCACACTGATATTGGTGACCATGCCGCCCGATGGCAAGCTTTTTGTTTCAGGATCATTCCCCAAATTACCGACGATAATGACCTTATTAATCCCACGAGCCATGTTATTACCTTTATTTATTGTATTTGAATGTCATTGAACAGTGCATTCATCATACGTGAATTACGCACGAAGAACATTATTCAGCATAAAAAAAACCACGCTATTTAACGTGGTTTAATCAAATCAATCGATTCTATTCAGAGATTATGCTTCAGCAGATTGCTCTTCTTCAACATCAACTGCATCTTCTTCTAAATCCGCTTCTTCAGGGATTGGGCGATCAACCAGCTCAACAAACGCCATAGGTGCTTTATCACCTGTTCGGAAGCCGCACTTAACGATGCGAATGTAGCCTCCAGGACGCTCTTGATAGCGAGGACCAAGATCAGAGAACAACTTACCAACTGTCTCTTTACTGCCCAAACGAGCAAATGCAAGACGGCGATTAGCCACTGTGTCATTCTTAGCCAATGTAATTAATGGCTCAATAACGCGACGCAATTCTTTCGCCTTAGGCAAAGTTGTTCTAATTAACTCATGCTCAACCAATGAGATCGACATGTTTTTGAACATCGCTTTACGGTGCGAACTATTACGGTTTAACTGACGTCCACTGTGACGATGACGCATGGGATAATCCCCTTATAACAAATTCAATTTACAAATAAGAGTGATTTAACATCACTCTATTTTACCTTCAGAGCCAATCAATGACACTGCTTATACTTTATTACCCAATACTCGGCCATCGTTCTTCAAGCTCGCTGGTGGCCAGTTTTCTAGGCGCAAACCTAGTGACAAACCTCTTGAAGCAAGTACGTCTTTGATTTCTGTCAATGACTTCTTACCCAAGTTGGGCGTCTTTAACAATTCAACTTCGGTACGCTGCACTAGATCACCGATGTAGTAAATGCTTTCTGCTTTTAAGCAATTTGCTGAACGAACCGTCAACTCAAGGTCATCAACCGAGCTTAATAACTCAGGGTCAACGTCTTCTGTCTTCTCAACGGCTGCCGCTTCAACTTCACTGTCTAGGTCAACAAACACAGCCAACTGACGCTGTAAAATAGTCGCTGCTCGACGAATCGACTCTTCTGGGTCTAAGGTACCGTCTGTTTCTAACTCTAGAATCAATTTATCAAGGTCGGTGCGGTTCTCAACGCGTGCGTTTTCAACACTGTAAGACACGCGCATTACTGGGCTAAAGCTGGCATCCAGCTTCAACAAACCAACACGTTGGCCCAATTCTTCTTCGTTGCTGACACGCTGATCCGCTGGCTCATAGCCACGGCCACGCTCTACGATCAAGGTCATGTCTAACTTTGTTTTTTCGTTCAAATGCGCAATCACATGACCTGGGTTTGCGATTTCAACGTCTTGGTGTGCTTGAATGTCGGCCGCCGTTACGACTCCTGCGGTCTCTTTAACTAGCTTAAGCTCAACCTTGTCATTTTCATGTAGGTTAATTGCCAAGCCTTTCATGTTCAATAAAATTTCAATAACGTCTTCTTGAACGCCTTCGATGTTACCGTACTCATGAGTAACGCCATCAATCTCAACACCGGTTACCGCGCAACCAGGCATGGATGACAAAAGAATACGACGCAATGCATTTCCAAGCGTGTGACCATAACCTCGCTCTAGAGGCTCTAATACAATTTTCGAAACCGTATCACTGATTTCGTCAACATTGATTACACGTGGTGTTAAAAGTTCTGTAACAGCGCTTGCCATAATCTATTCTCTACTTGTTTAAACGAGGTTAACTGTATTCGATTACTTAGAATAAAGTTCTACGATCAAGTTTTCATTAATTTCCGCAGGAAGTTCACTGCGTTCAGGGGCTTGATTAAATACACCCTCAAGGTTTTTCTCATCAACCGTTATCCATTCAGGACGGCCACGTTGTGCAGCCAACTCCATGGACGATTGAACACGCAATTGCTTTTTCGCTTTTTCGCGTAATTTAACGACATCGCCTGGCTGGACATTATAAGATGCAATGTTAACAACTTGATCGTTTACCATGATGCTTTTATGCGCTACTAACTGACGAGATTCTGCACGCGTTGAACCAAAACCCATACGATATACAACGTTGTCTAAGCGCTGTTCTAGCAACTTTAATAAGTTTTCACCTGTTGCGCCTTTCAAACGAGCTGCTTCTTTGTAGTAGTTACGAAATTGCTTCTCTAAGACACCGTAAGTTCTGCGAACTTTTTGCTTTTCGCGCAATTGAACACCGTAATCAGATAAGCGACCACGCCCTGTACCATGCTGTCCAGGTGCTGTGTCTGCTTTACACTTACTTTCTAATGTTCGTACGCCACTCTTCAAGAACAAATCCGTTCCTTCACGACGTGATAACTTACAAGTAGGTCCTAAATATCTAGCCATTTTTCATATACTCTCGTGTGCGTAAGCGCGATTATACGCGACGTTTCTTAGGTGGACGACATCCGTTATGAGGGATTGGCGTCACATCCGTGATGGTGTTGATTTTAAAGCCGCAGCCATTTAATGCACGAACTGCAGATTCACGACCTGGTCCAGGTCCTTTAACTTCAACGTCTAAGTTCTTAACCCCATACTCCAACGCCACATTACCGGCACGTTCTGCTGCAACCTGTGCCGCAAATGGAGTACTTTTTCTTGACCCGCGAAAACCAGAACCACCCGATGTAGCCCAACTCAGAGCATTGCCTTGGCGGTCTGTAATCGTAATGATGGTATTATTAAATGACGCATGAATGTGAGCCATTCCGTCAACAACATTACGTTTAACTTTTTTACGAGATGTACTGCTTTTTCCTGGCTTAGCCATCGTGATACCTTTGCTTCTCTAAATTTACTTACGAATTGGTTTACGTGGACCTTTACGAGTACGCGCATTCGTTTTGGTTCTCTGACCACGTAAAGGTAAGCCTTTACGATGGCGAAGGCCTCTATTACAACCAAGGTCCATCAAGCGTTTAATGTTCATTGAAATTTCACGACGTAAATCGCCTTCAACAACCATCTTAGTGATTTCATTACGAATTGAATCCAACTCGCCTTCTGACAAATCACCAATTTTTGTGTCTTCACCAACACCGGTCGCTGCACACAACTTCTTAGCTGTTGTACGTCCAACACCGAAAATATACGTCAATGAGATGACTGCATGCTTATTATCGGGAATGTTTACCCCTGCAATACGCGCCATTCAACTACTCCAAATTATCTATTAATTAAATACTTAGATTTAATGATCTTGACTCAATACTCAAGCAGACCTGAATTATGCGTAACATCAAACAGGCGCGCAAGAATAGCCGTCTTGACCTAAAAAATCAACCTTAACCTTGTCTTTGTTTATGTCGTGGCTCAACGTGACAAATTACACGGATCACGCCTTTGCGACGTACTACTTTACAGTTACGACACATTTTCTTGACTGAAGCTCTTACTTTCATCTTAAACTCCTAACAGAACAACGCTTATCCGTTGTTTAAATTTGCCTTTTGTAAAAGGCCATCATATTGATGCGACATCAAATGCGACTGTACTTGCGCCATGAAATCCATCACTACAACTACTACGATCAGTAATGACGTTCCACCTAAGTAGAAAGGCACATTTGCCGACATAATCAAAAACTGAGGGATCAAACAAATAACCGCCATGTACATTGCACCAAACAGTGTCAACTTGGTTAATACACCGTCGATGTATTTACTGGTTTGCTCACCAGGGCGAATGCCTTGTAAGAATGCATTCGAACGCTTCAAGTTTTCAGCCACTTCACGCGGGTTAAACACCAACGCGGTATAGAAGAAGCAGAAGAAGATAATCAATGCACCAAACACAATGATATTTAACGGTTGGCCTGGGCCTAATGCAAACGCTACGTTTTGCAACCACTCCATACCTTCCGACTGACCAACCCACTGGGCAATAGAGGCCGGGAACAACAACAAACTGCTCGCAAAGATTGGCGGTATAACACCGGCCATGTTCACACGCAATGGCAAATGACTACGCTGACCTTGCATCACTTGCCGTCCACGTTGACGACGCGCTGAATTGATGACAATGCGTCGCTGACCACGCTCGATATAGATAATGGCCCATACCAACAATAACGCCAATGCCAATACCGCCAACACCACAAAGATCGACAATTGTCCGTTCTTCGCTTGTTCAATCGTTTGGAAGACCGCGCTCGGTAATCCAGCCACGATGCCTGCAAAGATCAACATTGAAATACCATTACCAATGCCACGCTCGGTGATTTGCTCACCCAACCACATCATAAACATTGCACCACACACCAACGACACGGTTGCAGTACCTGTAACAATCAATTCCGTACTAAAGAACAACCCTTGAGAGGCCATACCAAACACCATTCCGGTAGACTGCAATATTGCCAAACCCAATGTACCGTATCGTGTGTACTGTGTAATTTTACGCTGACCGGCTTGCCCTTCTTTCTTTAATGCTTCAAGCGATGGCAATACCGCGGTCATTAACTGCATGATGATTGACGCTGAGATGTACGGCATGATACCCAATGCCAAAATACTCATTCGCTCTAATGCACCACCAGAAAACATGTTGAACAAACCAAGAATTGTACCTTCGTTTTGGTTAAACAATGCTTTTACTTGATCAGGGTTAATACCTGGTAATGGGATGTGCGTACCAATTCGATACACCATGAATGCAAACAACAAGAACAGTAAACGTGACTTTAATTCGCCCAATCCTGATTCTTTCTTTAAACTTGCTTGCACCATGTTACTGTCCTATTGATTAGTGATTATGCGTCTACTTTGCCACCAGCGGCTTCGATAGCTGCTTTAGCGCCTTTACTTACACGAACACCACTAACATTAACCGCTTTGGTCACATCACCTGATAAAAAGATCTTAACCGATGAAATGTGCTGACCGATGATATCGGCTTCTTTCAAACTTTCAACAGTAACGGCATCGCCAC
>JBCDEX010000007.1:0-18806 GCA_039178995.1 Pseudomonadota bacterium
CAGCAAGTGCATGCTGAGATTCAAGTAACGCGCGAATGGGACTTTTTAACCGTTGATACACCGAATTTAGATCATGCCACACAAGAGCGATTAATTGATGCCTTGCAATGCGTGTCAGGCGTTTGCTTTTTTTTGGCGGTTGAAGGGTATGAATTTGATACGTTCGACGATATTTTGGACAAAGCGTTGGCGTTGTTCTCGGAACGGTTGATAGGCAAGACGTTTGTGGTGCGTTGTAAGCGCAGTGGTAAACATGAGTTTACCTCTCACCAAGTTGAACAATATATTGGTGGTGGGTTGTTGCAAAAGAGCGATGCCTCAGGCGTTCGAATGAAAGGCGCGGACGTCACCATTAAATTGGAAATTAAAGACAATGTTGCTTACTTAGTGCGAGAGCGATTTGATGGCATTGGCGGTTATCCGATGGGATCGATCGGCTCGGTGCTATCGCTTATTTCGGGTGGTTACGATTCCCCAGTCGCATCGTATCTGACTATGCGCAGAGGGTTGACTACGCATTTTTGTTTCTTCAATTTGGGCGGTCGTGCTCATGAAGTGGGTGTGAAGGAAGTGGCTTATCATTTATGGTCGCGATACGGTGCGAATCATCGAGTGAGTTTTTATACGGTGCCGTTTGAAGGGGTCATTGCGGAATTGATGCGCAGTGTGGATAACTCTCACATGGGGGTTGTGTTAAAGCGCATGATGGTCAGAGCAGCTGAACACATTGCTCAAGAGTACAGTTTAAAAGCGCTGGTAACCGGTGAAGCCATTGCACAAGTGTCGAGTCAGACCTTAGTGAATTTATCGGTGATTGATCATGTCAGTGACTGTTTGATTATGCGTCCCGTGGTGACCATGGATAAAGGTGAAATTATTGAGATTGCAAAGCAGATTGGTACGGCGATCTTTGCGGAGCACATGCCGGAATATTGCGGTGTGATTTCGGTGAAGCCAAAAACACGTGTACAGCGTGAGCGCGTTGAGCATGAAGAAGCGCGATTTGATTTTTCGGTGTTGGACGATGCATTGGATAATCTCAAAGTGGAGCGCATTGATAATATGTCGTTTGAGGCGGCTGTTGAGGTTGAGGAATTTGAATTTCCCGTTGGCGAATCAATCATCATTGACATTCGTCACCCGACAGATTGCGAGCGTAATCCATTAAAGCTGGATCAGAAAAATAAAGTAATCATGATTCCGTTTTATAAATTGAGTGAGGAAATATCTCAGCTCAGCGAGTCAGAAGTCTACAGTTTGTATTGCGATAAAGGCGTCATGAGTCGTTTGCATGCGTCGTTTCTGTGCGAGCAAGGAGTTACGAATGTGTCGGTGTTTCGACCCAATGCGTAAGGCCTGCGTGGCTTTTTTATGGTGTGTGTTGATCGCATCGTTGCACGCCAGTGAGCGCACGAAACAGACGCAGCCTTTGTTCGCCTCAGTTAATTTGTGCACAGATCAATTGTTGTTGGAATTGTTCCCTGTTGTACGCATTGAATCTTTGAGTTTTTTATCGAAAGACCCTCAGTATTCTCCGAACTGGAAAAAAGCGCGATTGGTGCCGAGTAATCATGCGCAATTAGAAGAACTGTTTTTGTTGAAATCACCGGTCATATTAACAAGTCAATTTTCACCTAAGTTGTTGTCGGATACGCTGAGTTCGTTAAAAAAGAAATCGGTTCCGTTTGCGTATCCTGCATCATTGAGTGATCTTCAAAAAGCGCTTAGTGAACTGGGTGAGGTGTTGGGGGCGAATCAAAACGTTACTGCGATCAATGCATCACTGGATGAGTTGGTTCATTATGTTCCTGAGAAAACAGTCGGCGCGCGTTTGAGAGTATTGGCACTTGGGCCGGGTGGCTACACGAACGGGTCTGAGACGATTGAGCATGAATTGCTCGAAAAAGTGGGTTTTATTAATGTGGCAGTTGAAGCCGGTGTGAAACAGTTTTCGGCGCTGTCGTTGGAGCATGTGGTTGCGCTTCAGCCCGATGTGATTTTGCTGGGTGATCACACGCGTAATCGATCGTCTGCGAGTCAACGTTTTCTGAATCATCCCGCGTTACGGTCTGCGTTAAAGCGCACCAAATTTGTTGCCGACAACGAAGTGCATTCATCGTGCTCTCCTCAGTCGCTGATGAAACGATTTCAATTCTTGAGGAGTGTGTATGCCTCAGTTTCGGCCTAGTTGGCTTGCGCGACATTTGGTATGGATCAGTGCGGTTTTGGTGTGTTTGGCTGCGTTGTTGGATGCGTCTTTGGGCGCAACACAAATAAATTGGTGGACATTGTTGTCGGAGCTGGACGATGAAACACGCGACATCGCGCAGCAGGTGTTCATTCAAATTCGATTGCCGCGAGTGGTGTTAGTGGTGGCGGTTGGATTCAGTTTGGCGATGTCTGGTGCGGCATTGCAAGGCTTGTTCCAAAACCCGCTCGCAGACGCCAGTTTATTAGGTGTGAGCAGTGCAGCCTCGCTTGGTGCGGTGTTGGCATTGTTTTATGGTTTGTACAGCCTGAATCCTATTTTTGTACCAATATGTGGTTTGCTGGGAGCTGCGTTGTCGGTCGTGATGATGTTTGCGTTGGTGGGGCGTCATGCAAGTAACTTGTCGTTGATTTTATCGGGCGTGGCAATCAGTTCGGTGATGGCGTCGTTAATTGCCTTGGCATTGAATTTTTCAGACAACCCATACGCGATGAGCGAGATGATTTTTTGGTTGTTGGGCTCGCTGGACAATAAAAGCTTGCAAGATGTTTATTTAAGCGTTCCTTTTATGGTGGTGGGATGTGCGTTGTTGTATGTCAGTCGACATTATTTAGATGCGCTGAGTTTGGGGGAGGACACGGCAACCACGCTTGGGTTTTCGACCACACGTTACCGTGCGCTCATTATTTTAGGGGTGGGATTGTCGGTTGGTGCGGCGGTGTCGATGAGCGGCAGCATTGGATTTGTTGGGTTGGTGGTGCCACATTTATTGCGACCGATTGTCTCTAATCGCCCATCGAAGTTGTTGATTCCCAGTGGTTTGGTTGGCGCATTGATGCTATTACTGGCGGATTCCTTGGTGCAAACATTGGCGTCGCAACAAGCGTCGAGTGTGCACCTTAAATTAGGTGTGGTGACGTCGCTCATCGGTGGGCCGTTCTTTTTGTGGCTGCTGTATCGTTTACGAACACGGGAAATTTGAGGCATGCAATCGATATTTTCAGTGCAACAGCTTGGTGTCACCCCAACGCATCGCTCGGAGCGTCAGAATTCAGATGATCCTGCTGTAGATACTATTTTAACCGACGTGTCATTTACGTTGGAGCCAGGGCGAATGTTGGGTGTTGTTGGTCCAAATGGGGCAGGAAAAAGCACCTTGTTAAAAGTGTTGGCGCGTTTAACGCAGATGAATGACGGTGAGTGCCACTTGCTTGGGCGTTCATTTTCAGAGTACTCAGCGCGTGCGTATGCGCATCATGTTGCGTATCTTGAACAAGCGCCGAGGGTGGCTTGGTCATTACAGGTTGAGCATGTTGTGACGCTGGCGTTTTTAAATAAATCGTTTACTTCGGAGCAAGAAAAGACATTTTCAGAAGAGGCGATGACGCGTGCCGATGTGTTGCATTTACGACACCGTGTGGTCGATACCTTGTCAGGTGGCGAACGCATGCGTGTGATGTTGGCTCGATTGTATGCATCGCAGAGTCAGGTGTTGTTACTTGATGAGCCGTTGGCGTCGCTTGATCCTGCGCATCAAATACGCTTGATGCGCAGTTTACGAGAGTTTGTTAAAGAAGGTGGGACGGTGTGCATTGTGTTGCATGATTTGAACCATGCGTATTCCTTTTGTGACGATGTGTTGTTGTTGCATGAAGGGCGTGTTGTGGTTCACGGTGCGCCTGCTGAGGTGCTGAGTGAGGCGCGTATTCATGACGTGTATGCGGTTGATGTGACATTACATAATCCAGAGGGAGGCCAACCATGGATTCAGATAAGTTAAGTCATTTCGATGCCGCTGCGTTTTTGATAGATGCATGGCAGAAAACAACGTATTTAATTCACCAAGGGTTGCCGTTGTTGTCGATTGACTTCGATCAGCATGACTTGGCAGGTTTGGCGCTTGAAGAGTCCATTGATTCTCGCGTGGTCATTGAGCAGCAAGACGGTTCTTACGCATTGCGTCATGGGCCATTTGAAGAGTCGTCATTTGCTCAAATTGACGCGGTAGAAGCACACAAAACGTGGACCTTATTGGTTCAATCCGTAGATCATTACATTCCTGAAGTAGCCGATTTGAAGCGTTATTTTTCTTTTCTTCCGAACTGGCGTTTGGATGACATTATGATCAGCTACGCCAAAGAGGGGGGAAGTGTTGGGCCTCATTTTGACTATTACGATGTGTTTTTGATTCAGCTTCAGGGTGAGCGATTGTGGAAGATTGGTCAGCTGTGTGATGAGCATACGTCACTGAAAGCGCATCCTGATTTAAAATTGCTGGAGTCGTTTGATGAGCAAATAGAGTACAGTATGTCGGCTGGAGATGTTTTGTATGTGCCGCCCGGTGTGGCGCATTGGGGTATTGCGCAAAGCGATGATTGTATGACGATCAGTGTTGGGTTTCGCGCACCAAGCTATGCGGATATGGCCATGAGTGTTGCGGATGATATGGCACTCACGGTGCCTAAGCACGTGCGTTACCAAGACGATGTGGTACATCACGTGAACGAGTGTTCAGCGAGTGAGATTTCATCAGACACTATTCATACAATACAATCTGAATTAATGCGTTTGGCATTAGACGCAGAGCGGATTGCATCTGTGTTTGGCGGATTAATGACGGAGTCCCACAATGTCGATGTGAATGGGTTGGAGCAGGCCGCGATGGCGCCGCAAAAAGTCAGTACACCGATTTTGGAAAAGCATTTAGATACACGGATGGCGTTCACGCGCTTAGAGGATACGTTGCTGTTGTTTGCCAATGGTCGGCGCATGTCATTGCCGATGAGTCAGTATGAGTTTGTCGACACCTTGTGTGCGCAAAATACCGTTGATTTAAGGGAGTTGGATTCGAATCAGCAGGAAGTGGTTGGGTTTTTGATTAATTGCAATGTGTATGATTTATATATGGACGAGGAATAAATGATACTTTTGCTGAGCAGAGTTTATGAGTGGGTTGTGATTTAATATGGTGTACGATGATTTAAGTTTGGACTGTTTTCCAGATCGTTTTTTTGATCACGATGTGGTCTTGGATGAAGAGAAGCATAGGTATTCTATGGCCTCAAATAAAGATATGAGGTTTTCGAGTTGCACGGAATTTATCGGTTCGTTTTTTGAAAAATTTGATGCGCAGTCGGTTGCTGAAAACTTGGTGTTGAATAACAAGAAATATCAAAATAGAACGGTTGAATCGGTATTGTCTGAGTGGGATGCGGCATCCGAGTATGGCTCAATGGTGCACGCAGAGATAGAACGCTATTTGGTTGATCAGGTTGACGTCGGTGACGTGAAGTCAGAGCAGGCGGTTGTCTGGTTGAATGAAAAAATGCCGGTGTCGCGATATCAGTTTTTCCCAGAGTTGCTGGTGTTTTCTGAGTCGCTGGGGTTGGCCGGAACAATTGATTTACTGGCGTTTGATAAGAAAAAAAAGCGTTACTTTTTAATTGATTGGAAAACCAATAAACGCATTTCAAGTTATGCGTTTAAGGGCAAGAAAGGGGTGCGTGGGCCAGCGTCCATTTTACCTGATTGTCACACGATGAAGTATGGGCTACAGTTGTCATTGTACCGATTTATTTTGCACCGAGAGTATGAGATAGATGTGTGTAAGCAGGCGATTGTTCATTTGAAAGATACGGAAGCGGTGACCATTACGTGTGATTATCAGTTTAATCAAATTCAAGATTTTTTAGTGTTTGATCAGCGGTTGTTGTAATGTAAGTAATTGTTTATTAAGTGGTGATGTATGGAATTGAATAAAACCGAACTGCTGTTTAAACGGTTTGATGAATTGGCCTGTGCTAATTTTTGCACGGTGTTGACCTTAGTTGATCAAATTGATGCGCTGCGACTTGAAGGGGCTTTTCATTCGTGCATTGCCAATCAATTATATCCTGAATTAACGCTCAATAAGCGCCCCTTGAGCCAACCTCCGCATGTTTTTTTTCAGTCTCTGTCAGAGAGCCAATCCATTGATGATGTGCTTAAAGAGGAAGTGCTTGATGTCTCTCATCCATTGACTGTTTTTTATCAAGGCAATCGTCTCGCGGTGGTGTTTCAACATCACATATCCGATGGACGCAGTTCGATGGTTTTTTTGAATCAAGTGCTGCTTCATTATTACGGGTTAACTGAACCAAACGATTGTGTTTCTGCGCATGATACGCCAGTCTCCAGTAAATACCATTCGCGGTTCAAGTTGTTTCATTTGTCCGTTTGGGTGGTGATGTACTTTTTCCGTTATTTTTTGAGCGGCATATCTCGATTTCCTGATGTGTATGATCGACGCGCAAAGCGAAAAAATTTATTTGTGCATTCTATGAATTTGACGGTTGATGACAATCAATTCTTGGCCGATCAATGTATGAATGAAGGGGTGTCGTACACGGCAAAGTTGGCAGCAAAATACATGTTAGCAATTAAGAAATATTTGTACCATGGGCGCAATGAAACTTTAGCGATATTGGTGGCAGTTGATATGAAGCGTCGACGTATGAATGTACTCCGATGCGATACCTCATTTTTGTTGATTAAGCATCGTTTTTCGGCGTTGCTCAATGAGTCGATTGAGGCGACGTTCCATCGAAAAATACAGCAAGGGTTGGCGAATGAATATCCCATTGCGTTATTTCAAGTGTTTCCACCTAAAGCAGTGCTGTCTAAAACCATGGTGAAACTGTACATGATGTTTCAACAGCCTGCGTATATGTTGACGAACTACGGCAATTTAAATGCGTATATAAGCGAAACAGTGGAAGAAAAAATTGATGCGCTGTATAGCTTCGTGCCGCCGAGTTTGAATACGGTGTTTACGTTAACGACGTATACATTTAAAGGTGTGATGTGCAGTTCCACAGCGGGTTATGGATCGCGTGTGAGTCCTAAAATTATTGAAAAAGCTCACTCAGAACTTGTGAATACCCTACGAAGTCAAAGTTCGTAGGGTTGGGGGTGTCGATTGTTAGCTACCAGTGAATTTGTCCAGTAACCCAGTGCTGTTTAATAACACTACGATGATGCACAATGGTGCAATGACGCGGCTGAGTGCGTACCATGTGTTGAATTGACCTTCGCTCAAACCCTTCAATTGAGTGCGTGCTAATTTTCGGCGCATTTTCCAACTGGCGAAAATTGAAATCAACAGACCGCCTAATGGCAAGAGTATATTGCTGGCAATGTAGTCAATCCACTCAAAGAATTGCCGTGGAGCGTCTGAACTTCCCGCCCAATTGTTTGATTGGATGCATGCCCAACCGCCCAACCATGCAAGCAAGGATAATAACGTCGTTGCGAGTACGCGGTGAATGCCCAGACGTTCCAGCCAGGCCACGCCGGGTTCTAAAATTGAAATTGCTGAGCTCCATGCCGCAATGCACACCAACGAGAAGAAAACGAGCCCATAAATGTGTCCCATCTCCATGTTACCAAATGCAATGGGCAGCGATACAAACAGTAACCCTGGACCACTGCTTGGGTCTAAGCCGTTTGCGAAAGTCAGTGGGAAAATCACTAAGCCTGCCAACAGGGCGATGAGCGTGTCAAAAAACGCAATGACAAATACAGTCTTTGCAATGGAGGGTTTGTCGGGCATGTATGAGCCATAGGTCATGATAGCACCCATACCAAGGCTGAGCGTGAAAAACGCATGGCCCATCGCGGATAAGATGGCTTCATTGCTCAATTTGGAGAAGTCGGTGGCGAACATAAAGCTCAGCGCCTTTTGAAAGTCACCGTGCGTGATACTGTAATAAAGCAGTATAAATAATAACACAAACAAAATCGGCATCAGCACGCGAATGGCCAGACCGAGCCCGCGAACCACGCCTAATGCAATGATGATGCCTGACACCAATATAAATATGGTGTGCATTTTGGTCAGTTGGGCGGTGTTGCCCAAGAATTGAGTGAATTGAACGCCAACGGCGTCGGCATTGCTGTTGGCAAAGGATTGATTGCCAACATTGACGGCGTATTCGAGCGCCCAGCCTGCAATTGGGCTGTAGAAGGATAAAATCATCAGGCCGGTTAAGACGCCCATCGCACCGACCAGCCCCCATGCGCCAGACTTATCGGAGTCTTTGGCGAGGCGGTACATGCCGTGCACTGGATTTTGTTTAGAGGCCCGTCCGATCAAAACTTCAGAGATCATGATGGGAACACCAATGAGTGCAATGCAGACGAGATAAACAAGAACGAAGGCCCCGCCCCCGTATTCACCGGTAATGTATGGAAACTTCCAGATGTTGCCCAGTCCAACAGCAGAGCCAATCGCGGCGAGTAAGAATGTCCAATGGCTTGCCCATGTTGCATGTGGTTTCGTCATGTGTGTGCTCACGTTATTGTTGTATTAAAAGGGGAATGCGGGTTCATTCTATCAATTATTATGAAATAAACCAGTACTCGGCTCTGGGGTGATTTTCTGAGATGGATGGGCTAAGGGGTTGTGTATTAAGTGCTTTCTCAGATTAGGGTAAAGTCACTTGTTACGGTATAATGCGCGCCTTTAACGCGCTTGTCGTGATTCGTATTTTAATTTTAGGCCGTTTGCACTGCGCTTGATTGTCGGTGCTGTTTTGAGTCCATACTGGACACGAGCCGATTAACGTAGGGTTTTTTTCGTGATAGATAACATTCGTAACATTGCCATCATTGCTCATGTTGACCATGGCAAAACAACATTGGTTGATAAGCTGCTTGAGCAGTCCAATACATTGGACAGACGTGCGCAAGGTCAAGAACGTGTCATGGACTCCAATGATCAAGAGAAAGAGCGTGGCATTACCATTCTAGCTAAAAATACTGCAATTACTTGGAACGATTACCATATTAACATTGTGGATACCCCGGGGCATGCTGACTTCGGCGGTGAAGTTGAGCGAGTCATGTCGATGGTGGACTGCGTATTGCTGTTGGTGGACGCAGTGGATGGTCCAATGCCACAGACGCGCTTTGTAACACAAAAAGCATTTGAGCAAGGCTTAAAACCAATCTTGGTAGTGAACAAAGTAGACCGTCCTGGTTCACGCCCAGACTGGGTAATTGATCAAGTATTTGATTTGTTTGACAGCTTGGGTGCAACCGATGAGCAGTTGGATTTTCCGATTATTTACGCCTCTGCATTAAACGGCGTGGCGGGTCCTGAGGCCGATGAATTGGCCGATGACATGGAACCATTATTTCAAATGATTGTGGATCAAGTGCCTCCGCCTGAGGTGGATGTGGATGCGCCATTGCAAATGCAAATCAGTGCATTGGACTATTCAAGTTATGTTGGGGTCATCGGTGTTGGGCGTGTGACGCGTGGATCGATCAAGCCAAACATGCAAGTGACGGTTATCAACAAAGAAGGCGAAGAGCGCAAAGCAAAAATCATGAAGGTCATGGGCTACCATGGTTTAGAGCGTGTTGATACGGATGTAGGTGATGCTGGCATGATTGTCTGTATCACGGGCATTGATGCGCTGAAAATTTCGGACACGATTTGTGATCCCGCGAATGTGGAAGCGTTGCCTCCGTTGAGTGTCGACGAGCCGACCATCAGCATGACATTCCAAGTCAATAATTCTCCGTTTGCGGGTCAAGACGGCAAGTTTGTGACCAGCCGTAATATCAAAGACCGCTTGGATCAGGAGTTGATTCATAACGTGGCATTGCGTGTTGAGCCAGGTGATAGCGCTGAGAAATTTAAAGTGTCAGGACGTGGTGAATTACATTTGTCGGTATTGATTGAAACCATGCGTCGCGAAGGATTTGAATTAGGCGTGTCTCGCCCAGAGGTGATCCAGCGTGAGATCGATGGCGTATTGCAAGAGCCGTATGAGCATTTAGTCATTGATGCCAACGACGAGCATCAAGGCGCGATCATGGAAGAGTTGGGTAACCGCAAGGCGGAAATGACCAACATGATTCCAGATGGCAAAGGACGTACGCGTTTAGAGTTTATTATTCCAGCACGTGGTTTGATTGGATTCAGAGGCATGTTTTTAACTATGACCTCAGGTGCGGGCATCATGACACACGTATTTGATCATTACGGTCCTGTGAAACAACAAGACATGGCGAGTCGTCAGAACGGTGTATTGATTTCAAGTGTAACGGGTAAAGTGCTAGGCTTCTCATTGTTCAACTTGCAAGAGCGTGGGCACTTATGTGTTGAGCCAAACGTTCAGGTCTACGAAGGTCAAATCGTGGGTATTCACTCACGTTCAAATGACTTAACGGTTAATCCAACGAAGGGTAAACAGTTGACGAATGTTCGAGCGTCAGGAACGGATGAAAACATCTCGTTGACACCACCGAAGCTCTTTACCTTGGAGCAAGCCTTGGAATTCATCGAAGAGGATGAGTTGGTGGAAATCACTCCTAGCTTTGTTCGATTACGTAAGCGTTTCTTAACGGAGAACGAACGTAAGCGTCACAGTCGACCTAAAAAAACATAGCGTAACCTAGACTTCTTGATCTGCTCCTGCATTTGAGTGTGCTGATCTGAGTATAATATGTTTTATTTAAAAACCATGCAGCGCATGGTTTTTTATGGATAATTGATTCATGTTAAATCAATTAAGGGGTGTGCTTTGAGGTTGTTGATTCAGCGAGTGACGTCGGCATCAGTGGATGTGGCGGGTGAGTGTATTGGCGCTATTGAGCATGGGATGTTGGTATTTGCGGGTGTTCAAAAAATGGACGATCAGCGTATTGTTGATAAGGCGGTCCAGCGTTTACTTGCGTATCGAGTGTTTTCAGATGAACAAGGAAAAATGAATTTAAATGTTCGAGACGTTGGCGGTTCGATGTTACTGGTGTCTCAGTTTACCTTGGCGGCAAATACGCGCAGTGGATTGCGTCCCAGTTTTTCCAGTGCAGCAGCACCAGACGAGGCAGCGTATTGGTATGAAGCGATGGTTGAAGGGTTGAACCGTGAGCTGGAAGGGAAAGTGGAAACGGGGCGCTTTGGTGCGGACATGAAGGTGTCCTTAGTGAACGATGGCCCCGTAACGTTTGTACTCGATATCGAATAACGGATTAAGCCTGCTTTATAGTACGCAGTTAGCGGCAGCTGGGCTTTGTGATTTGGCAACCAAAATACACGCTTCAGCACCTTGAGCCATCATTCGACATGCAGAAATACGAGCTTGTAGAGCCGCACATTGCTTGAGCAATTGAGCTGCGGCTTCTTTACTGGTGGCTGGGTTAGCAGCTGCATTGATGGCGGTGCCAATTAGCTTACCTGTTTCATTATTCACATACGCGTTTTGTGTGCAAGCTGACATGCCTAAGCAAAATGCCGTTGCAATGAATGTGGTCGATAGGTGTTTTAAAATGTGTGACATGGTTTTCTCCAATATTGTTATAAGTGCTCATTGAATCTAAGTTAAAATTGTACCGTAATCTGACGGTTAAATGTCAATAAAGTTTACGCGTTTAAATTTGGGATGAGAGCGCTCTCGAGCTTGCTTAAGGTTTCTTTTATTTTCAGCTTCCCTTTTTTTAACTTTCGGATCGTTAAATGACAGACGAATGGTGAGTGTTCAAGGTTGATGATCTCGCTGTCGAGCTCACGATGTTTGATGCGCAGTTGTTGTATCTTTTGGCGCAATGCCTCTTCTGAAAAATTTTCAATGTTATTGCTCATATCGTCACATCCATATTTAGTGTGAGTTTAACGTATCGTTTGTGTTTGGAGTCTCGTCTTTTGTCATGGAGGAGGTGTCCTCGATAGATAGCATTTCATCGAGATTGCCGTCAGATACCTTGCGATGAAAGGAGTCGAGGTCGTGCTGTAAATCGTTGACGATCTTTTTTCCGGAGTCGAGCTCGCTTAAGATGGTTTCGTTGTACAGTTGTTGGCGAATTTCATCAGCGCCAATTTCGTCTTCGATTTGAGAGCGTACTTGTGTGAATTGGCGCTTTAGTCGTCCATGCCAGAGCATGATTTTTTTTATGATGGCAGGCAGTTGCTCGGGGCCAATAACAACAATGCCGACCACTGCCAGTAATACCAATTCTAAGAAGCCAATATCAAACATAATGTGTGTTGCTCATGATTGGTGGCGGTTGGCTTTTTCTTCCAGTCCAGATAGGCCAAAGCGACGCTCAAGTTCTTTGAGAACAGGGTCAGCGCTTTCCCCTAGGTGTGACAGCATAACCAATGAGTGAAACCAGAGGTCAGCGGTTTCGTTGATCACATCTTGTGTGTTGTGTGTGTGTTCAGCGTCTTTGGCCGCCAAAATGACTTCTGTACTTTCTTCGCCTACTTTTTCTAAAATTTTGTTCAAGCCTTTTTTGTGCAAGCTTGCAACATACGATTGCTCGTGCTCCCCGGCATGTTTGCGGGTCTCTAACAAGTCTGTGAGGTTGCGTAAGATGTCATTCATAATGTGCGCTTGCTGCGTGAAAGGTTAAAAGTTAAGTGGCTTCGTTAATGTGCCAATCATCCTGCTGCCATTGATTAAAGAAACAGTTAGGGCGTCCAGTGTGACAGGCTTTTCCGCCGACTTGGTCCACAGACAGTAATATAGCATCTTTATCACAATCTAACCGAATGTCTTTTACGTGTTGTACGTGCCCCGATGTGTCGCCCTTGCGCCAAATCTCTGAGCGTGACCGCGACCAGTACACACCACGTTGTTCAGCAATGGTTAAGCGCAGAGCTTTTTCGTTCATCCACGCCAGCATCAGCACGTCCTTGGTGATGTGATCTTGGGCAATGGCGGCAATTAACCCGTGTTCATTCCATTTGATGTCGCTGAACGGGGTGGGTGTTGGCGTTGTCATGAAAAAGCCTTGTTGTGATGGTTTGAAAGTGCCTAGCATACCGAGAAACACACGACATTCAAAGCGTCATTGTGTGTCCTTCTAGGCGCGTCTTGTCGGCATGGTGTTTGTGAAAAAAATGCGCTACATTGCATGCTGTTAATCGATTAAGCACAGCAGGAGATTGAAATGTCCAATACGGCATTAGTGACAGGAGCGTCCGGTGGAATTGGCGCAGAATTTGCACGATATCATGCACAGCAAGGCGGTGATTTGGTGTTGGTGGCGCGTTCGGAAGATGCCTTGTTGGCGTTGAAGGCAGAGCTTGAAACGGCCTACAGTATAAACGCAATGGTGCTGGTTGAGGATTTGTCCGATCCCGCATCGAGCGAGCGCATTTTTCAGGCAACGGAAGCGGCAGGGGTTGTGGTCGAGGTGTTGATTAATAACGCAGGGTTTGGTGGTCATGGGAAGTTTCATGAGCGCGAATTGAAGCAAGATGTGGCCATGATGCAGGTCAATATGAATGCGCTGGTGAACTTGACGCATTTGTACATGCACGGGATGGTCGAACGTAATTCGGGGCGCATGTTACACGTTGCCTCAACGGCTGCGTTTATGCCAGGGCCGTTGCAAGCTGTGTATTATGCGACTAAATCGTTTGTGGTGTCGTTTTCGCAAGCCATTTCTCAATAACTGTCTGGAACCAAGGTCACATCGACGGTGTTGTGTCCGGGCCCGGTAAATACTGGCTTTGTTCAAGCGGCTGATTTGGAAGGATTGCCTATTTTTGAGCGGGCGGTCAGCGCTGAATCGGTGGCACAATTTGGCTACGACGCGATGATGAAAGGCAAGCTGTTGGTGATTAATGAGCGTATAATGGGGTTCATGCTGAATTGGCTTGTTCCTTTGATGCCGCGAAAGCTCATTCTTAATATGTCGGAAAAATTCATGAAAAAAGCACATGAATGTTGAATGGCATGGTCGATCAATCAATAGTGTAAACAGTGAGCAATACGGTCATATTTAGAGGTTAAGGGTTAATGATTCAAATGAATAATGTACTGCGTTTTACTCTGTTTCTGATGGTGAATGTGGCGTGCGTGACGCATGTGCAGGCAAACGGAGCCTCGTGCGCTCCTTTTTCAATGACGAACTGTGCGTTGCCGTTTCCGTCGGATCATTTTACCCAAGCTGACAGCGATGCGTCGTCTGGGCGTCGCTTAAACTACCAAGAGCAATTGCTGCCATTGTCGTCCGAGCTGCCATCCGATCGTGGTGTCTCGCTTGAGCGTATGTTGAATGGCAGTTCGGGGTTTTCGCCTAATTCAGCGGTGTTGTTTGAATTGCCGAGTCGCCCACGCAATGCGTCTGTGTTGCCGTCCATTGTGGCGATTAATCTCGGCACCGGTGAGCGCGAGCCTGTCATTGCTCGATTTAGCGGCTACGGTTATTTTCATCCGTTTGTGAAGTCGGCCAGTGTGGTGGAGGTGTTTCCATTGGTGCGTTGGGCGTATGGAACACGGTATGTCGTTGCGATGACCAATCGCGTGTTGACTGAGTCAGGGCAGTCGTTTCCGGATGCGAACGCGCGCAATGTGCTTGATCGGTTAACGCAAAATACCGGCGATACTTACGTCAGCTCACTCTATCAGCAAGGCGCGAACGCGCTGGCGAGTCAGGGTGTGGATGAGACGCAGATTATGTCGATGACGGCATTTACGGTGCGCTCAAAAGACGAAGTACAGCGCCCCATGTTGCACGCCATGAATGCGGTGTATCAGAATGAACATCCGGTCAAAGACATTAAGATTAAGCGAACGTCATCGGGTCCTGTTGCGGTGTGGGTGCGCGGTCAGGTGCGCCTTGATAATTATCGAGAGGGAGGCGATGGACTGGTTGATTTTGATACGTCGCCAGAGACTGAGTGGGTGCCTTTCCTGTTGTCGCTTCCTCATGCGGAGTCCAATCAGCAAGTACCGATCTCTGTGTATGGGCATCCGTTGGCTGGGTTTAAAGAGTTGTCGGTGAATGCATTCAGTAATGCGAAATTGGGCATGGCCACGATTGGCATTGATTTTCCATTTCATGGTAAGCGAATCAAATCAGATGGCAGTTGGGTGGTATTCAATGTTGGCCCGCGCAAAATTCCTCAACAAGTCGGGATGTTGACGCAAGGTGCGTTGGATCTCGTGTCGTTAATGAAGGCTGTTAATATCGACATTGCTACGTTGGATGTACTGCCCAGTGTGTCGTGTACGTGGTGGAATGTGATCTGTAAAGTATTTGCACGACATGGCGATGGCGTGGGTGACATTGATGTTGATCGCATTATGGTACAAGGCAGCTCATTAGGCGGTGTGATTGGGCTGACTCCTATGAGTGTGGTGCCGAACATTAAAGGCGGGTATTTTCATGTCGGAGGGGTGGGGCTGACGAAGTTACTCTCAGAGTCTGTGCTCTGGCCATTCCTTTTCAGTACCTTAATACCATTTCAAGCGCCTGGTTCAGATGCGTTGTTCATGCGTTCCATGATGCAGCAAGAGCTGGATCATATGGATCCAGCCAATTTTGTTGAGTTTGCGCGTAATCCGTTAGATCAAGACGGTGCTCGCCCCATCGCGGTGTTGGTGGGTGGTGATGACAACGTTGTGCCGAACAGCACCAGCACGGCTTTGGCGCACATGTTGGACATGCCGATTGTTGGGCAGCAGTTATTTTCGATGGAAGGGGTTCCGACCACAGAAGACTTTAATGATGGATTTGGTGTTGTGCAAGAAACCGTACCGAAGATCAATATTCCTCTCGTGGATGGCGGGCTGGCACATACCTTGCCCGTCATCACACAGCGTGCATTTGAGATACAAGAAGCGTGGATTAAGCGATTTATAATCGATCAATAAGTGCCGCTGTATGCAGCATGCGTGACAGCATTCACGACGTACTCATTAACCTAAGAAACGGTCTTCTGCATAGGCTTGCAATTGAGTGAGTACTTTTTTCAGTATTAGATTAATGACGGGTTTCATCAAAGGCAGTGTGACTTTGCCAATCCCTTGCGGTACTTGAATCACGGTCCATGTCAGCGTGCAGCGCTCGTCATCCACGGGGGTGACTTGATAGCGTTCTGCAAACGATGCCATCACGCCTGAGCTGGCGGATTCAAAATGGAATGCCATTGCGTGTGGGCGCTCCCAGACGAAAAATAGCTCGTCTGCTAAAAAGCGACCGTTGCCCATGCTGACGGTGCGTGTGCTTCCAGCGGCTCGTTCCCCGTCACTGGTCCACGGTGCACTGTCCATTCCGGTGACCCATTGAGGCCATGAATTTTCATCTTCGAATACATCGAACAGTTGATCGGCGGATACGTCCAGTTCGATCGTGTTTGAGAATCGAATGGGGGCGCTGTCAAAGTCATCGAGTGTGACGGGTTGATAAGGGTGCATGTCCATAAGAAAGGTTGCTCGCAGTGTTGTTATTATTTAAGAGATAATTCAGAGTATATGCGATAATACCTATCTGTGCATGCGTTTAGATAAAGGAGACACACAGCGATGATTAACGACGTTATTCAGTTTTGGTTTAAAGAGCACGGTCCAGAGCAGTGGTTTCAAAAAGACGACGGCTTCGATCAGCTCATACGAGATCAATTTTTGGAAGTGCATCGTTCCGCCACGCAAGGTGAATTGTTCATTTGGCGCCGCACTGCGTTAGGTCGTTTGGCTGAAGTCATTGTGTTAGATCAGTTCTCACGTAACTTGCATCGTGATTCTGCGTTAGCGTTTGCGTACGATGGCATGGCATTGACGTTGGCTCAGGAAGCCGTTTCAGCCGGTATGGATCAACAATTAGAACCTAAGCAGCGTTCGTTCTTATATATGCCCTACATGCACAGTGAGTCGTTGTTGATTCACGAGCAAGCCGAACGATTGTTTAAGGCGTTGAGATTGAAATCCAGTATTGAGTTTGAGCGTAAACACCTTGATATCTTGGAGCGCTTTGGGCGTTATCCTCATCGCAACGCGATCTTAGGGAGAGAGAGCACACCGGCTGAGTTGGAGTTTTTGTCTCAGCCAGGCTCGTCGTTTTAGTTGGTAATGACCGTCACTGGCCGGAATCAGTGACGGTCAAGGCGGATCTTTCGTCGATAAACGAGTCCGAGGAATCCAAGCAGTAATACAAATAATGGAGCACATAATGCGCCGCCTGTGCTTTGTTGAGTGTGCCCCTTTTTGTAGTCGATTGTGACGGTATCTGGCTTTTTTTTGATGGACTCTCGGAAAGTCGCCATTTCTTTTTCTAAGTTGTTGGTCATATCAATCGCGGCTAAGTTGAAGCTTTTTTCGCTGTCTTCTCTCAGTTCTTTACTGAGATTGACCGGCGCAGACTTGCCTTTAAGAAAATTTGTGCCAGGTGCTCTGAATAGCATGTTCCTGCTTTTGATATCAAATACGGCGGTGTCGAGCAACGTGCTTGTGTCGTTCTTTTCGCCTGGAATGAAGTAAGCGCCAATCAAGGTGGTGTATGTAAGCGAGGCGCGACTGCTATCAGTGAATTGCGTTTGATCGTATGATACGAGTGCAACAACGTCGAAGCCATACAGGCTGGAAATCTGATCTAGATTATCAAACCCGCCACGTGATCTGAGATAGCTCGACGGCACGACCGATATTTTTTCGACAAACTTTAAGGCGCGAAACTTATCCGAAACGTTTTCAAGTAATAGCATTTTTTTTGCTTCGGGTAAGCTGTTGTCGTCGTGATATTTCTCTGGAACAAAGGCAATGCCAATGTTAAGCGGTAGGGTTAAGTGAGGTGTTCTTCGTTTAACTTGTTTGGCTTTTCCCGAGTAAAGATAATCTACCACGCTGCTTGCAGTTCTTGATTGATTTGAAGAGCATGATGTGAGTATGAATGTGCTCAGCGCGAGTAGCGTTAACAATTTCTTCATGGGTGACCTGCTGTTGTGTGTTTGAGAGTATTTATTTTAGAGTAAATTATGTGGTTATGATACTACTTGTTAGGTCTTGCTTATCTCAGTTGAATGACGTCCATGCATTGCGTTACAGTGAGCGTCAAATTTTTTTGAATCATTGAGTGTTGTCATGCGTCCTTCGCGAGAATTGAACATGCCGTCCCCGGTTAATTGGAATACCTTAAAAGATCTTCTTCCGTACTTACTCGAATTTCGAGTGCGCATCGTCGTGGCGTTATTGTGTTTGGTGGCGGCTAAATTAGCCAGTGTTGGATTGCCGTTTATTTTGAAACATATCGTAGACGATTTAGACACAGATGCGTTGGCGCAAGGTGTGTTAATCGTGCCAATTTTTTTGTTACTCGCCTACGGATTGGTTCGCTTTTCCAATGTGCTGTTTGGACAATTGCGTGACATGTTGTTTGGGCGTGTCACGGAACGGGCAATGCGTCGTATTGGTTATAAAGTTTTTACCCATTTGCATTCGTTGGATTTGGCGTTTCATTTGAATCGTCGAACAGGTGGGCTGTCTCGTGACATCGAGCGCGGTGTGTCTGGTGTGAGTTTTTTAATGCGATTTATGGTGTTTAACATCGTGCCTACTTTTTTGGAAATTGGCATGGTGGTGGCGCTGTTGTTGTGGAATTATTACATCGGATTTGCAGTGATTGTGTTGTTGGCCGTGATTGCGTATGTGGGGTTTTCGGTTGTCGGTACCAATTTTAGAATTAAATACATTCGTGAACAAAACCAAGCAGAATCAAAAAGCAGCTCTCGTGCAGTCGACAGTCTGTTGAATTTTGAAACGGTTAAATATTTTTCCAACGAAGACTATGAAGCGCATTACTACGATCGTGAGTTGAGCGAATG
>JBCDEX010000008.1:0-18661 GCA_039178995.1 Pseudomonadota bacterium
AGACGTTGTCCATGTCGGCGACACCGCATAAGGCGGTCGCCAGTGCTTCTTGCTCTGGAATGAGGTAAACGTTTGAGCAGTGTATTAATTTACCAGCTTGTGCTTGAATGGCGTCGGTCACGGCAGGGTGTGCGTGACCTAAATTGCAGGTGGCGATGCCGGCTAAGGCATCAAAGTACTGATTGCCTTGCGTGTCGTACAAATACATGCCGTTGCCGTGTGTGAACGCAACGTCGAGCGGGGCATAGGTGTTCATTAAGCAGCTGCTGGCCATGGCCTGGTTACCTTGATTCGTGTGGATGATGACGCATCCGTTAAAATAGAAAAAGGCAGCGTTTCAGCTGCCCCAAAGGCGTATAATATAAGGAAATTAGGGTGATGACAATCGCTTACGCGGTGTGCTCGCCCATTTGAGACTGAAGGTAGTTTGGCAGACCGACTTTATCGATGAGCCCAAGTTGCGTTTCCAGCCAATCCACATGCTCTTCTTCGGACTCCAAAATGTCTTTGAGCAGTTCACGCGTGGCAAAGTCGCGTTTTTGCTCGCACAGTTCGATGCCGTCAATTAAATCGGGAATGGCCCGTTGCTCAAGCGCTAAGTCACTGCGCAGTATTTCGTGGGTGTCTTCACCAATGTGTAATGCACCGAGGTCTTGGAAGTTGGGTAAGCCTTCTAAAAATAAAATACGCTCGGTCAGTGCATCCGCGTGTTTCATTTCATCGATTGATTCGTGGTATTCGTGATCGGCGAGTTTTGTCAGCCCCCAGTCTTTGAGCATGCGTGAATGCAAAAAATATTGATTGATGGCCACCAACTCATTGCCGAGAACTTTGTTTAAACATGCGATTACGTCTTTGTCACCTTTCATGAAAAATCACCTTTTATTGGCATTGTTTGTCTTTGAGGTAAGTAAGTACTTATTTCTCGATATTGTCTTAGTGTTGCTGAATTCCATCATAAAGGCAAATTTATGCGATGGTCAAACGGGTGGCTTGATCAGCGATCCGTGAGTGCGTTCACGAATAAAGGCGATGAGGTGTTTGCAGTGTTTTCATTGGGTAGGGTATCTTGAAGAATGCCATTGACTTTGAATTGGCATTTCCCACAGCAGGTAGCAGCATCGGTGGCTTTGGAGATGTCGGCGACTGACGTCGCGCCGTTGTGTATGGCGCGTTCAATGGCTTTGGAGTTGACGTTGTTGCAAATGCAGACGATCATGAGATGCTCTGTAAATTATCAAGTTAAATTAAATGATATTGATTATCATTTGTCTTGTCAATTGAAACGCTTACTCGGTGTTATGAATATGCATCAACATACGGACTGTTCGTGACCTGTGTGTGCTTATTAGGTAAAATGCAGCACAATTGATACTGAGAGTGAGTGTGTTGTTAAACGCATTTACGTTATCCAAGTCCATGCAGTCGAGACAATGCCATGCCCCTTAATGACACGCCAATTGATCAACCTCAAGGATTTAAAACTTGCGTCAAAAACATTGGCGTGAAAGACAGCAGCCCCGATTTCTCCATCGTGTACTCACCGGCACCGTGCACCTCGGCGGCGGTGTACACGCAAAGCACGTTTGCCGGTGTGAGTGTGTTGATCAGTCGAGCGCATTTGGCAAAAGGGCAGCCACAGGCAATTGTCACGGTGTCGAAGAATTCAAATGTGGCAACGGGTGAACAAGGTGAACGCGACGCGCATCAGTTGATTAACAGCACCGCTGCGTTGCTTGATATTCCCGAAGAGAACGTGTTGATTTCCTCAACGGGTGTGATTGGGCATTGTTACCCAATGGACACCATGATGCCGTCGCTGCATGCGTTGACGCCGAATGACATCACGGACGCAGATTTCCCTAGCGTTGCAGAAGCGATGATGACCACGGACACTCACCCTAAGTACGTGTCGAAGCAAGTGGGTGCTGCGACGATCACCGGTGTGGCGAAAGGTGTGGGCATGATCGAGCCCAACATGGCAACGTTGTTAACGTACTTTATGACCGATGCCGCGATTGAGCAGACCGAGTTAGAGGGGCTGTTCAAACGCGTTATGGATAAGAGTTTTAACTCATTGAGCATCGACAGCGACACATCCACGAGCGACAGTGCCGTCATTCTCGCCAACGGGCTTGCGGGTGAGGTTGATTTGAATGACTTTGAACAGGCGCTGCTTGCGGTTGCCATCGACCTAGTGAAGTTGGTTGCGCGCGACGGAGAAGGGTCGACGACCTTAATCGAAGTGAACGTGCAGGGTGCGCGTGATGACGTACAAGCGAAGTTGGTGGCGAAATCCATTGTGAACTCCCCGTTGGTGAAAACCGCCGTTCATGGCGCGGATCCAAATTGGGGGCGCATTGCGATGGCCATTGGTAAAGTCACGGGGCAAGATGACATTCAGCAAGACAGGGTTCGCATTGCGTTTGGGGATGTTGAGGTGTATCCCGCAGAGGTGACTGAACACGCACTGAACGCATTGTCGAAGCTAATGGCAGACGATGAGGTGGCGATTAATGTTGACTTGGGCATTGGGCAAGGCGACAGCACGGTGTGGGGTTGTGACTTGTCGGATGGTTACATTCGTATTAACGCAGACTACACCACATAAACTTTTTATTGACAGGCGGTTGTTATGAAACGCAGTGATTTTTCGTATGAGCTTCCCGAATCGCTGATTGCGTATTTTCCAGCAGAGTCGCGTTCAGGCAGCCGTTTGTTGAGTGTGAACGCACGTGCGCCACAGGGCGAACAATTTGAGCATTTGCCGTTTTCTGCGTGCGTTGAACAACTGAACGCAGGTGACTTGTTGGTGTTGAACAACACCAAGGTCATGCCCGCTCGCATGCACGCTAAAAAGCCCAGCGGCGGCAAAGTTGAAATCATGATTGAAACGGTGCTGACAGAACGTCGAGTGCATGCGTATTTGAAATCCAGCAAGTCGCCTAAAGCAGGCAGTGTTTTGTTGTTGGCGATGGGTGATGAAGTGCTTGAGGTCACGGTGATCGGTCGAGTTGAGCAATTGTTTGTGCTCGAGTTTGCCGAGGGCGTGAGTGTTTGGGATGTCATGGACGCGGTCGGCCACATGCCGTTGCCTCCGTACATAAAACGCGACGACGAAGCGTTTGATCAGACACGTTACCAAACGGTGTTTGCTCAGCACTTAGGAGCCGTTGCTGCGCCCACCGCTGGGTTGCATTTTGACGAAGCGGTATTGAGTCAAATCAAAGACAAAGGCGTGGACATTGCTCAAGTCACATTGCATGTTGGCGCAGGCACATTTCAGCCTGTGCGCGCCGACGACATTGCGGATCACCACATGCACAGCGAATATGTGAATGTGACGCAAGCGGTGTGTGATCAAGTCACCGCAACGCGTGCACGCGGTGGTCGAGTGGTGGCGGTGGGCACAACGGTGGTAAGATGCTTGGAAACCGCCAGCGCTCATGCGCAGAAACAAGGGGTGTCAGGTATTGTGCCTTTTCAGGGTGAGACGGATATTTTTATTTATCCGGGTTATGAGTTTTATTGTGTGGATGCATTGATTACCAATTTCCATTTGCCCGAATCCACTTTGTTGATGTTGGTCAGTGCCTTTGCGGGTACTGACGTCATGAAGCAGGCTTATCAGTTGGCCATCGAAGAAGAGTACCGTTTCTACAGTTACGGCGATGCCATGTTCATACAATCCGCCGTGCCGTCCAAACAGTCGTCGTGATCGACGTAATTAACATTAAACAAGAGCCTTTACTGTCCATGCATGAATCAATTATTCATACGCAAGATGCGATGCGATTGCGTGTTGTTCAACATGTGGTTGATCAAGAAAAAGCGTTGGTGTGCTTCGTTCATGGCTTGGGTGAGCATGTCGGCCGTTACGCGCATGTAATTGAGGCATTAAACGCGAGTGGGTTTTCCGTAGCGCTGTTTGATTTGCGTGGGCATGGCATGTCGGATGGAAAACGCGGTCATGCGCCTGATTATAGTGCGTTGATGGACGACATTGCGTTGTTTATTGAGACCGTGGCGAGCACGTCAACCCACGTATTTCTGTATGGTCACAGTCTTGGTGGTAATTTAGCGGTGAATTTTGCACTTCGTCGGCGCCCTGATGTGCGTGGAGTGATTGCGACGTCGCCAGCGTTTGAACCCGCGTTTAAGCCGCCGAAGTGGAAATTGTTTTTTGGTAAATTGGCGTACATCATTGCTCCGTCTTTGGCGTTGTCGAATGAGTTGAGCGTGTGTGATATTTCTCGAGATCCTGAGGTGGTGGCCGCGTATTTGAATGACCCCTTAGTGCATGACAGATTGTCGGCTCGTTTGGGAATGGATATTTTGAAAACGGGTCAGTGGGCGTTGGCGAATGCGCACCGTGTGATCGCACCCATGCTGATCATGCACGGTACCGACGATAAGATCACGTCATGCGCCGCGTCCGAAATGTTTGTGTCGCGTGCGGAAGGGCGTGCCGACGGTAAATTTTGGGATGCGTTGTCCCATGAAACGCATAATGAACCCGAGAAGTCGCAGGTTTTAACGTACGTGATTAATTGGTTGGATACTCAGTTAGAGCAGCCGCCCCTTATTTAACAAATTGTTGTGAGTGAGCATTATGAGTCGTACTAATTGTTCCATGTCGTTTGAAGTGTCTGCGGTGGATGGCAAAGCACGCAGAGGATGTATTTCGTTCTCTCGTGGTGATATTCAAACACCCGCATTCATGCCTGTGGGAACCTACGGTACGGTCAAAGGCATGTTGCCGCGTGATATCAAAGCGATTGGTGCGGACATTATTTTGGGTAATACATTTCATTTAATGCTACGCCCTGGATTAGAAGGCATGCAGAACATGGGTGGGCTGCATAAGATGATTGGTTGGGATAAGCCCATTTTAACCGACTCGGGTGGTTTTCAGGTGTGGTCGTTAGGCGCGTTGCGCAAAATCAGTGAGTCAGGTGTCACATTTAAGTCGCCCATTGATGGGTCTAATGTCGAATTAGGGCCTGAAAAAGCCATCGCGCTTCAGCAAGGCTTTGGCTCCGATGTGGTGATGATTTTTGATGAGTGCACTCCATACCCCGCGACACCGGATGAAGCTCGATCGTCTATGGAGTTGTCGTTGCGCTGGGCCGAACGCTGCAAGGTTGCGCATGACGATCATCCGTCGGCCTTGTTTGGTATCGTTCAGGGCGGTATGTATGAAGACTTGCGCATGGAATCGCTGAACGGATTGAGCGCACTGGATTTTGATGGATACGCGCTGGGTGGGTTGTCCGTGGGAGAGCCCAAAGAAGACATGTTACGAGTGTTGGAGCATGTTGCATACCGTATGCCTGAAGACAAGCCGCGTTATTTGATGGGCGTTGGAAAGCCTCAAGATTTGGTGGAAGGGGTCTACCGTGGTATTGATATGTTTGATTGTGTGATGCCAACACGCAATGCGCGCAACGGACACCTGTTCACCTCGCGTGGTGTGGTGAAGTTGAGAAACGCGGTGAATAAATACAATGATGCGCCGCTGGATGACGATTGCGATTGCTACACCTGTCAGAATTTTTCTCGCGGGTATTTGCATCATCTGGATAAATGCAAAGAAATCCTAGGCTCGCAATTGAACACCATTCATAATTTGCGTTATTACCAGCGTTTGATGAGTGATTTAAGGGATGCCATTCGTGATGGTCGGCTTGATGCATTTCGAGAGATCTTTTACGAACAGCAAGGTCTATCAAAGCCAGACACAATGTGATTAAAGCAACGCAAGTGCATTCGGTTGTTGAGGTGCAAACGTATGTGTAAGTATTTTATTTGCACTTTGTTGAACACTGCGGTAATTTAAGGCTACGTAGCAAAGGATATGCTCACTCCCGTTGTATTAATATCGATTAGAATTAGTCCAAATAAAAATACTATTAGTTAAAACGTGCTTGAGCAATCAGTCCTCCATTTAACTTAATGACGATGCGTGTCAGTATCGGGAGTGTGTATTGTGACCTTCTATAAAAATAAAAAGTATGTGTTGTTGGCGTTGATGATGTTGTGCCTGAGCGCGTGCGTACCTCAAAGTGGTTTAAAAGTCGAAATTAACGGATTGAATGCGAATGGCGTTGAACCCTCCGCGCCCAATGTGATCGTTGATTATTCTCAATCCGATAACATCGGGTCTGATCAATTCAAAGCGGCTTTGGCGAAGACGGTGATCGTCATCAATGGCGTCAATGCGAATGATTACTTTGCATACGGAGAGACTCAAGCCACGGTGCAGCCCAAATTCATAGAGCTGTATCCCAAGCTGTTTGTGAACGGCAAAAACACCATCGAGGTGCGCTACAGTGACAGTACACCACTTTCGATGTCTCAAGTATTGTCTAAAGCGGAATTTACGTTCAGTAAAGTATCACCGCGTGCTTTGGTGACGGAGGTGATCGTTAATGACGACGATACGTTGACGGTCAAGGGCGTATCTCAGTCGCCTGTGGGTGTCGATTTTGTAACCTTTAACAGCAGCGTAGCGAGTTTAATGGCGGGTGAGTTTGACCATGAATTGTTCACCGCGACATTGCCTCAAGAGAACAGCTATGTGGTTGTGTTGCAAGACGATACGGGTAAGCGCTCACGGCAAATTTACGTAAAGCGTGGAGCGTACGTGGATCGAGCCGTCCGAGTCAGTGTTAATGACGAGGTGTTGGTTGCGGATGCGCTTAAAGGGTTAACGAGCAGCCTGCCTGCGACCACACTGACCGTTCCTGCGGCGGTGGTGTCTCAGCTCAATCCGTTGACGAGTTTTGATGTGCCGTTATTGGGCACGATTGAAGTGGGTTTGACGGAGTTTGACTCATTAGATGGCGGGAAAACATTTGTAAATGAAACGATGACGCCGTCAAGAACGTACTACGCCAGCCGCTTTGACTTGGGCAAAGGCTTTGTCATTAATCAAGTGAAGTTTTTGGGTGACAATGACAGCAAGGCAGACATCAATGCGAGTTTAAATTTGTTTGATACCACCTTGTATTTAAGTGTGGGCAATATGGATTCTGTCATCAGTATTCGAGATCTTGCCGTTGATTTGGATCTGAATTTGACGATGAACGACATTGGCAAAATGAAGATGGGCATCGAACGAATGGATTTGGGGCTGACTGGGTTGAGTATTCGAGGGCTTGGACCCTTGAACTTTTTGGTGACACCGATTACCGAATTCATTGACGGTTTGTTGGGCGGGGTTATTAAAGACATGTTGGCGGATGTGTTGAATGAGAAGGTGTTTGAACTGCTGCAATTTGGTGGCATGTTGGAACTTGAAAATCTGTTGGCGGCAGATCTTCGCTTGAAGCGCATTGTGACTGCGGATGGCAATTTGCAATTGGACGTGCAAACAGCGTTTGCACCGGATCAATTGCGTAAGCCGGCATTGGGTGCTGTGTCTAAAGCGGGTGTGATTGGTTTTGATAACACGCACATGCAAACCGGTACGGTGGTGGTGAGAACGAAAACGGTGGTGGACGCAGAGGGTGAGCGTTATACCGATGAAACGACGACGGTGGTGCTTGACGACAGTGGTAAGGAAATTTACTCGTTGGCGTTGCCATCGGCAACATTTGGTTCAGTGGATTACGCCATTAAGACTCAAACGCCCGCGCCAAACACCTCGGGAATGCAAAACATTGGAGTGACGCTGTCGTCGGATATGATCAATCAAATGCTGCTCGCGTTTCATGAGAGCGGTGGTACGGATGTGAACTTGTATCTGGCCAATGGCACAGTGACTGTTGCTGCTCTGGGTGTGGAAGCGCCTAAGGTGACACCGGGCGCAATGCGAGTGAACGTGGGTATGATGACACCGCTTGAGTTGTCATTCTCAGGCAACAATGAGAGTGAATTACTCACGGACGTACTGGTGCCGTCGATTAAGTTGTCGGTGGCTCGTTTGAATGCGTCATCCAAGTGGGATTCCTTGTTAACGACCAGTGTGATGTTGTCAGCGGGTGCCGATTTGACACTGTCTACGAGTGGTTCGTTTACGTTGGAGGTGGATTCAGACGATGTGGACTTGGTGGTGTTGGATGCGAAGCTGCTCAACAGCAATTTTGGCGGCAACATTGATACGGTATTGAATCCAATTCTTGGGTTGGTGAAAGCGCCGTTAATTAATGTGGTGGAAGACGTGGCCAAAGTGTCGCTTGATTTGACCGAGTTTGGCATCTCTGATTTAGGGTTGTCTAACATTAAGTTGTCATCTACGGGCGATGAACAGCAGCACATTGAAGCGTCGTTTAATTTCAGTCTTGGCGGGTTAATTCAGCAGATGCTGGATGACAAACCTAAGGATTAACAAGCCATTGATGATATGCTTAAAAAGGGTCGCATTCGCGGCTCTTTTTTTATGTCGCTTGTTTGTTGTGGCCTGCGTTGGGAGTCATCAATAATATATAAAGCTGTGTCGGCCATGCTCGTAATTTTGAGCTCAGACTGGTTCGCTCCTAGGTTGTCATTCAAGATCACACCATAACCCGAAGCGTCAGGCAGTCGTTCGGTGTTACGCGGTGGAGCGATTGAGGGACCAGTCAGATGTACACGTTTTGGATGAGTGTGTTTGTTCAGTTACACTGCGTTGGATTGAAACGACATTGTGCTTGCGTCGTTCAATACGATTTCCAGTGCGAACTTAGAGCCGAAGTACGCAAGCATCAAGGCGGTGAATCCGGCCAATGTCCATTTAATTGCGGTGATGCCGCGCCATCCTCTGAAATGTCGACCTGCTAATAACAGTGTGAAGATTAGCCATGAGAATAATGTGAACACCAGTTTGTGTGACATTTTTTGTGCAATGATGTTTTCAATAAAAAACGCGCCTGTTGCCATGGCGATGCTGAGCAACAGTAAGCCGAATGTCAGTAGATTGAATAAGATGCGTTCGGTGGTTTCAATAGGTGGAAGCCAGCTTGAAATGCGTGTGTGGCGTTTGTTTTTTAAGTTCTCTTCTTGCAAGAACAAAATCACCGCTTGCACACAGGTGATGGTTAAAGTGCTGTACGCAAAAATGGATAAGATAATGTGCGCGAGTAGGCCGGGGCTGAACATGGCGCGAGGCCGATAGTGGTGGATGTCAACGAGCAATTCATTGCAGGATACCGATAGGATGCATACAGGCAAGATGAACAGCAAGGCTTTATCAATGGCCGCATTACGCATGCTCGTCAGTTGAGTAATGATCAGAATGAACCAAGAAATTAACGAGCTGGTGTTGAAAATGGATAAGTTAACGTATTGCGGATGGTTCATGATGTGCAAGTACAGCAAGACAGCGTGAACAGACAATCCGGTGGCAATGAGTACGTTGATCGGCAGTGAAGGTGTTTCTTTCTTTGGAGACAGCGAGCTTTTCACTTTTAAGCCAAACGCAAGCGCGTACAGTAGTATGCAAAGTAGGCTGATGTATAAAGTATTCATTGTGTGTTTTTTTTATTGGGTTATTTAGCAGCAAGCCGTTATACTTTGCATTCTCTACTATGTTGCAGGTGTTGTAAATAAGGCGTTGACTTTGTTTTGTTGGTCATGCGTGATATGAGATGCGTACTGCACGTAGAAATTTACCAGTTTAGTTCGGAATTATTTTATGTTTGACAGTTTAAGTGAGCGGTTAAATCACAGTTTAAAGCAAATTACAGGGCAAGCTACGCTTAATGAAGACAATATTAAGGCGTCGCTTAAAGAAGTGCGTATGGCTCTGTTAGAGGCTGACGTTGCCTTGTCTGTGGTTACCGACTTTATTGATCGCATCAAAGAGAAAGCGATTGGTGCGGAAGTGATGTCCAGTCTGAACCCAGGGCAAAGCTTTATTAAAATTGTTCAGGAAGAGTTGGAATATGTCTTAGGTGGCAGTGCGAGTGAGTTGAACTTAGCGACTAAGCCGCCGGCGGTTATTTTGGTGGCGGGTCTTCAGGGAGCGGGTAAAACCACGACGGTGGGTAAGTTGTCTAAGTGGCTTCAAGAGACCAAAAGGAAAAAAGTGATGGTCGTTAGTGCGGATGTGTATCGTCCCGCGGCGATTAAGCAGTTGGAAACCTTGGCTTCTGATGTGGGCGCGTTGTTTTGCGACAGCAATGAAACGCAGCAACCTGTTGAAATTGTAGAAGCTGCGATTAAGTCGGCGAAGATTAAATTTGCAGACGTGTTGATTGTGGATACTGCAGGTCGTTTGCACGTTGATGCGGACATGATGGATGAGATCAAACAGGTTCATGCGGTTGCAAATCCGATTGAAACGTTGTTTGTTGTTGATGCGATGACAGGGCAAGATGCCGCGAATACCGCCAAAGCGTTTAACGAGGCCTTGCCATTGACGGGTGTGGTGCTGACGAAGGTGGATGCGGACACGCGTGGCGGTGCGGCGTTGTCGGTTAAGCAGATTACGGGCAAGCCGATTAAGTTCTTAGGTGTGGGTGAAAAAACCAAGGCGTTGGAAATCTTTCATCCAGAGCGTATTGCGTCGCGTATCTTGGGTATGGGTGATGTGCTCAGCTTAATTGAGCAGGCCGAGCAGCAGCTGGATAAAAAGAAGGCTGAGAAATTAGCGAAAAAGATCGTTAAAGGCAAAGATTTTACGCTCGAAGACTTTAAAGACCAGTTGCAACAGATGAAAAACATGGGCGGCATGGGTGCCATGCTGGATAAATTGCCAGGTATGAATGCGAACATGTTGCAGGCGGCTCAAGAGCAAATTGGCGGTAAACAATTCGCGCAAATGGAAGCGATCATCGATTCTATGACCCCAAAAGAGCGACAAAACCCGTCGATTTTGAATGGGTCACGTAAGCGCCGTATCACGCAAGGGTCCGGCACTCAGCTTCAAGATCTGAATCGCTTGATCAAGCAACATAAGCAGATGCAGAAGATGATGAAGAAGATGAAAGGCAAAGGCATGATGAACATGATGCGCGGCTTAGGCGGTATGATGCCGAAAGGCAGCGGTATGTCTCGCAGGTAGAATAAACCTAAGAGCGTTGAAAAATGCTTGTTTTAGGACTATAAAATAAGTGGTTTAACGGTTTTACAAACGCGTTTCTTTTACGTACAATGGCGCTCCTTTGAAATAACCTTCACATGTTGCGTTGTATCGTAATGAAGACGGGTTGTTTGGAACACATTTATTAACATACATTACAACAGTGTAGAGAATATTATGGTAGTTATCCGTTTATCACGCGGTGGATCAAAAAAGCGACCTTTTTACAGATTGACGGTTGCCGATAGCCGCAGAGCTCGTAACAGCAAGTTCATTGAGCGTGTTGGTTTCTTTAACCCAGCTGCTCGAGGCCAAGAAGAACGTTTACGTGTTGACGAAGAGCGCGTAGCGTACTGGATTTCACAAGGCGCTCAGCCGTCTCAACGTGTGTCTGCATTATTAAAAGAGTTAAGCAAAGAAGCTGCTTAACGCTCACCTTTTATGGTGTGCAACACTCACAGTGAGCCATTATGGACAAACGTGACTGGATAACCGTCGGTAAATTAACGACGGTTTTTGGCATTAAAGGCTGGATAAAAGTGCATTCGTACACACAGCCTGCTCAGAATCTATTTAAATACCCTGAGTTACGACTGACATGCCCGCACACTCAAGCTGTTCAGGCGCTTAAGTTTGATGTTTATCAAGCGCATGGAAAAGGGTTTATCGCTCACATTGATGGCTGTGATGACCGAGATCAGGCCCAGCGATACACTAAGAAAGAGATTCAGGTTCCGAACACCTACTTACCTGAGCTCGATGAAAACGATTACTATTGGCATCAGTTAGAAGGTTTAAGCGCATGGTCAACGACCGGCGATGCCAATGAAGAAGCCATTTTGTTGGGCCGCGTTAGTCATTTATTGGAAACGGGCGCAAACGATGTGTTGGTGGTGGTGCCGTGTCAAGGCAGTGTCGACCAGCAAGAGCGCTTAATTCCTTACGTGGATCAAGTGGTGAGAAATATTTCTCTTGATGACAACACCATTAAGCTGGATTGGGGTGTTGATTATTAAACAACGCAGATGACGCGTTTGGTGTTGAATAATTTAGGGCACAGAACAATGCAAATAGCCGTTGTCAGCTTGTTTCCTGAGATGTTTTCAGCACTGCAAGATCAGGGAGTCGTTGGCAAAGCGATTCAAACTGAGACGTTGCAACTCAGTTGTTGGAATCCTCGAGATCATGCGACAGACAATTATCGCCGCATTGATGACCGCCCATATGGCGGAGGTCCTGGCATGGTGATGCAGCCAGAACCAATTGAAAAAAGTTTACAACAAGCGTGTTCAGCAGTTGGTGTTGATTCACGCACAGGCTCTGAGATCACAAAGTGCGTTAAGCGTGTGTATCTGTCGCCACAAGGCAAGCGGTTTGATCATGGCATGGCTCAGTCCATAGCAGAGCAAGCTGAGCAACAATCATTGGTGTTGTTGGCAGGGCGCTATGAAGGCATTGATGAGCGCGTGATTGAACATCGCATTGATGAGGAGTGGTCGATTGGAGACTTTGTTCTCAGTGGTGGTGAGTTAGCCGCAATGGTTGTCGTGGATGCGGTGGCCCGTTTGTTGCCTAATGTGTTGGGTCACAATGAGTCAGCGCAACAAGATTCGTTTGCAGACGGTTTATTGGATTGTCCGCATTACACGCGTCCAGAAACGTACCAAGGTCAAACCGTGCCTGGGGTCTTACTCAGCGGGCACCACGAGAGCATTCGCCGTTGGCGTTTGCAGCAGGCATTAGGTAGAACATGGTTAAGACGGCCGGATTTATTGGTCGATCGAGTATTAACCGATGAAGAAAATCAATTATTGCATGAATTTATCGATGCAATTAATGAGTGAAATTTAGCATTTTTAACTGTATGATGCAGTGCATCTGAATAGGAGCTTATCATGAGCGGATACAACAAGATCATTCAAGAAATTAACGCGGAACAAATGGAGAAAGAAATCCCTGAGTTTGGTGCTGGGGACACCGTCGTGGTTCAAGTGAAAGTAAAAGAAGGTGACCGTGAGCGTCTACAGGCGTATGAAGGGGTTGTTATTGCGATACGCAATCGTGATTTGAATTCAGCATTCACTGTGAGAAAGATCTCGCACGGTGTGGGTGTTGAGCGTACATTCCAAACTTATAGTCCATTGGTTGATAGCATTACGGTTAAGCGTCGTGGTGATGTACGCCAATCGAAGTTATATTATCTACGTGAGTTGTCAGGTCGTTCAGCTCGAATCAAAGAAAAGTTGGCAAAAGACAAGCGCAATTAATTTAGGTCGAGCAGCTAGTAATTGGCAGCACATTTTGAATTAACTTATGTATAAGCGCTGTTTGTGTAATCAAACAGCGTTTTTTTGTGCGTGTTATTTGGTGTTATGCTGCTCGGTACGTTTTATTAGCGCGAATGAGGTAGTGATCTCGTTGCGTTCTTCAATGACAAACACAGTTTAATATTATGGTTGATTCGCCGCAACACAGCTCGCAGAGCGGCTCGAATGTATTGGATGCAGGCAGTCGGGTGATTGATTCTTATTTGGATGATCTGTGGCTTGAGCGTGGTGTTAGTAAGCACACGCTATCTGCATATCGTAGAGATTTAAAAAAGCTGGCGATTTTTTTGATGGGTCAAAAAATGAGTCTGTTGCAGGCGGAACAAGCGCATGTGCAGCAATTTATGGCCCAGATGATGAAGAGCAAGGTGTCGACTCGCAGTGCGGCGCGCATATTGTCGTGCATTCGGGGATTTTATCAGCATCAGTTGCGTGAAGAGCGCATCGCAATCAATCCGTGTGTGCACATTGACAGCCCCAAGGTGGGCAAAAGCCTGCCTAAAACATTGAGCGAAAAGGATGTTGAGCGTTTGTTGGCAGCGCCTGATGTGTCCACGCCGATTGGTATGCGCGATAAGGCCATGCTCGAGTTGATTTATGCATGTGGTTTGCGAGTGACGGAGTTGATCAGCTTGACTTCTGATCAAGTCAGCCTGCAACAAGGGATAGTGAGGGTGATGGGTAAAGGCAGTAAAGAACGTTTGGTGCCAATTGGCGAGGAAGCGTTGGATTGGTTGCAGAAATACTATCAGGGCATGCGAGCTGAATTGCTTAATGATAATCCAAGCAATGTGTGTTTTCCGAGTCGACGTGGTCAGCAAATGACACGACAGACGTTTTGGCATCGAATTAAGCAATACACTGTGCAGGCTGGTATTACCGTCGATGTTTCTCCTCATACCTTGCGTCATGCGTTTGCGACGCACTTATTGGCTCATGGAGCGGACTTGCGAGTGGTTCAATTGTTACTTGGACACAGTGATTTGTCGACGACACAAATATACACACATGTTGAACAACATCGGCTGCAAACTTTACACGCAGAGCACCATCCTCGAGGCTAACATGCTATAATCGCTGGCCATTCTGGGGTATATTGAAACACCTTTAAAACGCAGATGTGAATGCGAACAATTCATACGAAAAGCACGGGAATGATTATGAAATATATGGTTTTGGTCGTAAGTGCTGTAATGGCACTTACCGCCTGTAAAGCGGGCCAAGTTGCCTCAAAAGACACGGTCAACTCGTCACAGTCGGCTGCACAAGTATCAAAAACTGTCGCAACCGGTGCAGACGCCATTAAAAGACATCTTGAGGCGGGCGGTCAGATTAAAGTGGATCGTGTTGAAGAGTCGCCAATGAACGGTGTGTACGCAGTTATTTTAAAAACGGGCGACGTGCTTTACAGTGATTCAAGCGGTGAGTTTTTTGTTGCCGGCGACTTATATCAAATGGCATCTGAACAAAAAGAAATGATTAATTTAACCGAGAGTTATCGTGGTGAAAGACGAGTGGCGTTACTGTCAAAAATTGTAAGTAAAGACACGATTACGTTTAAAGCAAAAGGTAAGCCCAAGTCGCACGTGTATGTATTTACCGACGTCGATTGTTATTACTGTCAAAAACTGCATCAAGAAATAGGTGAATTAAATGGGGGTGGCCTTGAAGTGCGTTACCTTGCTTTTCCACGGGCAGGCATTAATTCAGCATCGTATAAAAAAGTTCAATCGGCGTGGTGCTCTAAAACGCCTCAAGAATCGCTTACGAAACTTAAAAACCGTCAGTCGATTCCTGAAAACTTGTGCAGTAGTAAAGCGGTTGCTGAGCAATATAAAATAGGTCAGCAGCTTGGTGTGCGAGGTACGCCAGCGATCATAACTGCCTCAGGCGAACAAATTGCAGGGTACATGCCTGCCAAAGCGTTGCTGACAAAATTAGGTGTGAAATAGTTTGCTCGAGCGCATAAGATGCTGCGAGTGTTATGTTAACCATACAGATTAGATAGTGTTTGGAGATTGAATTGACGTCACTTATTAAAATAGGACTCTGTGGACTAGGAACAGTTGGCACCGGCGTGTGCAGTGTATTGCAGAGAAATCGTGATGAGATTGCAGCGCGTGTTGGCGCAGAATTACAGGTGACGCATATTGGTGCTCGTCGTGATAATCCCAATTTTGACAGCAGCGCGTATCGAGTCAGTCGTGATATTTTTGATGTAGCCAATGACCCAGAGATTGATGTGTTGGTTGAGTTGATTGGTGGCATCGCTGTGGCAAAAGAATTAATTACTACAGCCATTCTTAATGGAAAACATGTAGTTACTGCCAATAAAGCGTTGATTGCAGAGCATGGCAATGAACTGCTTGCGCTGGCAAAAGAACATAATGTGACTGTTTTATTTGAGGCTGCCGTAGCGGGAGGCATCCCAGTGCTTAAGGCATTACGAGAAGGCTTGAGCGCAAATAAAGTGACATGGTTGGCTGGTATCATTAATGGTACTGGCAATTTTATCTTATCGGAAATGCGCGACAAAGGCCGCGCATTTGATGATGTGTTGGCTGAGGCTCAAGCGCTAGGGTACGCTGAAGCTGATCCAACGTTTGATGTTGAAGGTATTGACGCTGCGCATAAACTTATGATTCTTGCGTCGATGGCATTTGGTATGAAAATGAAGTTCGATGAGGTGTTTACAGAAGGTATTTCAGCTATTGAATTACAAGACATCCACTATGCAGAAGAGTTGGGGTATCGCATTAAGCACTTGGGCATTGCGCGTCGAATAAGTGATGATGAAATTGAAGTTAGGGTTCACCCCACGTTGTTACCAGACAGCAGTTTAATTGCAAATGTGAATGGTGTGATGAATGCGGTGATGGTAAATGGCGATGCGGTTGGTTCTACATTGTATTACGGTGCAGGTGCAGGTTCGGAGCCCACAGCATCGGCGGTGATTGCCGATTTAGTTGATGTTGTGCGTCAAACCCAAGCGGGTATAGATCATGTCATTCCGAGCGTTGGGTATACTCAATTGACAGCCAAAGGCATTGTTCCTATTGAACGTGTTCGCAGTGAGTATTATTTACGTATTACGGCACAAGACCAGCCAGGTGCGCTTGCATCTATTACTCAGTGTTTGAGTGATCAAGCCATCAGTGTCGAAGCAATGATACAGAAAGATGAAAAACGGGAAGACAAATTTCCGTCGGTGATTTTATTGACAAGTAAGACAGTAGAAGAAAACTTGAATAAAGCATTAGTGAATATTGAAGCGTTACCAACGGTTAACGGATCCGTGATTCGCATTCGAGTTGACACTTTAGATGCATCATAATGACGTGCACATACGCATGTTGTTAAACGAGAAAGATACTTAGTTTATACACGAAAGGTACTGCAGTGAAATACATCAGCACACGAGGGCAATCGCCTGCATTGAGTTTTGAAGAAGTTATGTTAACTGGGTTGGCCCCAGATGGCGGTTTGTATGTGCCTGAAACGTTGCCAACATTTGACCAACAAACAATTAAAAGTTGGTCGCATTTAACATATGCCGAGCTGGCATTTAACATCATGAAACCATTTGTAGAAGGATGTTTTGATGACGCTGAACTGCGCCATATGGTAGATGATTGTTATGCAGGGTTTCGTCACGATGACGTGGCACCGTTAGTCGAGCTTGATGCCAATCAATATGTCTTGGAGTTATTTCATGGGCCTACGTTGGCATTCAAAGATTTTGCCTTGCAAATGTTGGGGCGTATGTTGAATCGTGTATTAACGCGCCGCCAGAAAAAGGTCGTTATTTTGGGTGCGACCTCTGGAGATACAGGGTCGGCGGCTATTGAAGGTTGTCGTGGGTGCGACATGATTGATATCTTTATTTTGCATCCGCATGAGCGTGTGTCAGATGTTCAACGTAAGCAAATGACCAGTGTGTTAGATGTAAATGTTGTTAATATTGCTGTCCAAGGTAACTTTGATGACTGCCAGCAAATGGTTAAAGACAGTTTTGCAGATCAAAGCTTTTTGCCCGAAGGGCGTCAGTTGGTGGCTGTGAATTCAATTAACTGGGCGCGTATCATGGCGCAAATTGTGTACTATTTTTCAGCGGCATTTAAAGTGGGCGGTCCTTATAAAAGCGTTTCCTTTTCAGTTCCAACGGGAAATTTTGGAGATATTTTTGCGGGTTATTTGGCAAAGAAAATGGGTCTCCCGATTCATCAATTGATTGTTGCAACCAATGCGAATGATATTTTGCATCGCTACCTCGAAACCAATAATTATGAAAAGGGGCAATTGCTGCACACAATGTCGCCGAGTATGGATATTATGGTGTCGAGTAATTTTGAGCGTTTGTTGTTTGATGCGCTCGATCGAGACGGTGATGCATTGCGCGATTTAATGCAATCATTTAACTCTCAGGCGGTGAACTTACCGAGCAATGCGTATAAAAATATCCGGAGTTTGTTTGATAGCATGAGCATCAAAGATGATCATATGGTATCCGTTATTAAATCGGTTTATGAAACTCATGGCTATTTACTGGATCCACATTCTGCGATTGGTTATGCAGCGGCGTTAGAGAAAGTGAAAGATGAATCATTACCTATGATCACACTTGCCACAGCACACCCAGCTAAGTTTCCGGAGCCTGTGCTTAAATCAGGCTATCCCAGAGCGCCTGAGTTACCAGACCACATGTGTGATTTGTTTGATCGTGAAGAACGTTATGTTGTTAAGCCAAATGATCTTGAAGCGGTTCAATCTTATGTAACAGAGCACCTTGAAGCCTAGTCGCTTGATTCTCGAATCCAAGGGTAGCGTAAATTAACTTTTCTTTAAATACGCTTTGCTTTGACATGTGAAAGCCCATTGTCACACAACGTATACAGTTCAACACTCACAAGCCAAATTCATCGACTGTTTGATATGACGTGATTTGATCCGTTGACCTGCAACATCATCAATACAAATTGTACTGATCGTTTGCACATTCCTTGTGCATCGTTCTGAACGTTCCCTGCGTTGCATGAAATGGACGCTATTAATGTAATTGAAATTGATATCTCTTTATGTGATGTTCATCACAGTCAATTAAATTTTTTTCTAGCAATGAAATTTTATTTTTTATGTGCATGACCTAGAAAACTAGGGGCTTATTTAAGCTCGCTATTTATTTAATATACATTAATTGATGATTCTCGATCGCAACCAGACTTTAGCTCTTTCTCTACTGAGGAGTACATCATTTTATATTTTTTTGTGTATGCCTGTACTTAAGGCGCATCAAATTGACCTTTCCCCATCTTTAGTGCCACTGTTTGGA
>JBCDEX010000009.1:0-18461 GCA_039178995.1 Pseudomonadota bacterium
AAAATTAGCATCACTTTCAAAACATGAGAAGGCATCAAATTGGTTTAACTGTTCAAATAAAAACGCACGCTGTGCAACCAATTGTGCCGCTTGTTCATCCAAAACAGAAAAATTATCCAACGCAAATTCAACACTGAGCTGAGTCAGCGTATTGATGTTGTAAGGCAATCTCAGCTTATCAAGCTCATGCAAACACTGCTCATCACCCAACATAAAGCCCAATCTCAATCCAGCTAAGCCTACTTTTGAAAAGGTACGCATCACCAACACATGAGGATAACGTGACAACCAATGCAACTGGTCGCTGTCTGTAAATGCCGTATACGCCTCATCCAATACCACCAAACCGTCACTGGCCTCTATGATTCTGGTTAAGTCTGAGTCTGAATAAATAGTACCTGTTGGATTGTTCGGTGTCGCCAAAAATATCAATGCCGGTTGTTCTTTGTGTATGCACGTGACCATGGACTCAACGTCCAATGAAAAATCATCATGTAATGGCACATCAATGAACGGGACATCGAGATAATCTGCAATCACTTTGTACATAACAAAGCTTGGTGATGGTGCTATGACGGCTTTATTTGACGACATCACCGCCATAATCAACAACTGAATTAATTCGTCCGATCCGTTGCCAAACATGACATCCACACCGTCACGAATTGAATACTTTTCGAGTAATCGATGCTTAATTCCCTGCGCACTTGGATCGGGGTAACGATTGATTTGAGCCGACTTGAGCGTGGCTAACCAGTCTTCGGTCATTGCCTCATCCCATGTGTACGGATTCTCCATCGCATCCAGCTTCAACATGCCACTGGAGTCTGCCACACGATACGCATTCATCGCCAATACATTTGGAGACAACAGGCGCGTTAATCGGTTTGAAATATCTGACATACAAGGTTCCTATTGAGCGACGCCAATCAGTCAATACGCTATGAATGAGTCACTGTGACGATTTAGAATCGTTTAATCGGTATTCAGCGGATCGTGCATGAGCGGTCAACGACTCGCCTCGAGCTAACACAGAAGCAACTCGAGCCAATTCATCGGCGCCTTGTTCTGAGCAATGAATCACTGAACTTCTTTTCTGGAAATCATACACCCCAAGAGGCGATGAAAAACGTGCCGTACCCGACGTAGGCAATACATGATTAGGACCAGCACAGTAGTCACCAAACGCCTCTGGCGTGTAGCGACCAGAAAAAATAGCGCCTGCATGCTTAATCTTAGGCAACACCGCATTTGGATCATCAATCGACAACTCAAGATGTTCAGGTGCGATTTGATTACTCAGCGCAATCGCTTCGTCTAAATCATTAACCAAAATCAACGCGCCACGATCGGCTAATGATTTACGGATAATCTCTTCGCGCTCCATTGTGGGCAGTAAACGTTCAATGGATGCCTCAACCTGCGCTAAAAACGCCTCGTCGTCACTGATTAAAATGGCCTGTGCTTGTTCGTCATGCTCTGCCTGTGAAAACAGATCCATTGCAATCCAATCGGCGGGTGTTTTTCCATCGCAAATGATTAAAATTTCGGACGGGCCCGCGATCATATCAATGCCGACCACACCAAACACTTCTCGTTTGGCCGCCGCGACGTAGACATTGCCGGGGCCAACAATCTTATCCACTTTGGCAATAGATTGTGTACCATAAGCCAAGGCAGCAACCGCTTGTGCGCCTCCAACCAAGCACACGTCATCCACACCTGAAATGGCCGCAGCGGCCAACACCATGTCATTGACCTCGCCATTCATCGCGGGAGAGACCATGGTAACTTGTTGAACGCCTGCGACTTTAGCGGGAATCACATTCATTAGCACCGAAGACGGATACGCGGCTTTACCACCAGGTACATACACCCCGACACTGTCCAACGGTCGCACCTGCTGGCCCAATCGTGTGCCATTCAGCTCTTCATAGTGCCAGCTTTTTTGAACTTGTTTCTGATGAAATAAGCGGATGCGCTCTGCTGCCGCTTCTAAACTGTGACGTTGTTCTGGCGAAATGGCGTTTAATGCAGTGTCAATACGTTCTGGACTCACATGGATCGTTTCCGACGAAGCCGTTTCAAATCGATCGAATTGTTGCGTGTAGGTTAACAATGCGTGATCGCCATTTAGGCGCACGTCATTAAGGATGTTTTTGACGGTTTGTTGAACGGAGTCATCGCTATCCGCACTCCAGCTGACAAGGCGAGTTAAGCGCGATGAAAAATTCGTTTCGTGCGTTGCCAAGCGATTGATTAATTGGATCATAAGCACTCTCGATCAGATCAGTGTCAGTTTACATCACGGCTTAATATGCAGTTACGTTAGCGCATCTTCAAATGCGGAGACCAATGGCTTAATCAGCGTGTGCTTTAATTTATAAGACGATGGATTCGCCACCAAACGTGAACTCACATCGGCAATGTGCTCTTTCGCCACCAGACCGTTTGCCTTTAAGGTGTTTCCAGTATCAACGATATCAACAATTTCATCGGCTAAGCCCATGATCGGAGCCAACTCCATTGCTCCGTATAGATGGATGACATCGGCTTGAACGCCTTTCTTGGCATAATAGGCTTGCGCCACATTCACAAATTTAGTCGCCACACGAATGCGTGCGCTGTCCGTTGTGTTCACATCGGGCAAGCCCGCGGTCATCAATTGACAACGTGCGATGTCCAAATCCAACAGTTCATAGAGCTCTTCACCGCCGTATTCCAACAACATGTCTTTGCCCGCAATGCCCAAATCGGCCACACCTCGACGCACGTACGTTGTGACGTCAGAGCCGCGTAAAATCAATAAACGAACCCCAGTTTGATTGGTGTCAAAAATTAACTTACGACTGGCTGCAATGTCTTCAAGCGGTTCAATACCAGCGGCTTTAAGTAACGGCAACGTTTCTTTTAAGATACGTCCTTTGGTTAATGCGATGGTTAACGTTGAACTCATGTCATCACTCAGTTATACGCTTTACATTCGCGCCTAATTGATTCAATTTCTCTTCGATGCGCTCGTAGCCACGGTCCATGTGGTGAATGCCTGTCATGTACGTATCACCTTCCGCCATTAACGCACAAATAATCAAACTAGCCGATGCACGTAAATCCGTTGCCTCAACCGGTACAGCGTTTAACTCATCTTGACCTTTAATGATCGCCGTATTACCTTCAACCTTAATGTTAGCGCCCATGCGCTTCATTTCTGGAACGTGCATTAAGCGGTTTTCAAACACGTCTTCAACAATGATACCACGACCTTCCGCTACCGTGTTCAATGCGGTGAACTGAGATTGCATGTCTGTAGGAAACGCAGGATAAGGGGCTGTTTTGATGTCAACGGCCTGAGGGCGTTTGCCGTGCATATCGAGGGTGATTGAATCGTCGGTTGAAGTCACTTCGGCGCCCGCGTCGCGCAGTTTCTGCAAGACCGCATCCAACACATCAGTGCGTGTTTTATTCACCGTAATGCGACCGCGTGTCGCTGCAGCAGCCACCAAGAAGGTGCCCGCTTCAATGCGATCCGACATGACTGAGTAATCACAACCGCCTAATGATTTAACACCGTTCACAACCAAGTTGGCTGTACCAATGCCTGAAATGTCCGCTCCCATGGCATTCAAGAAGTTTGCCAAGTCATCGACTTCAGGCTCTTTTGCTGCATTTTCAATAATGGTCTGTCCTTCCGCCAATACAGCCGCCGTTAAAATATTCTCTGTACCACCAACCGTCACGGTCTCCAAAACAATCGTACTGCCTTTCAATCCTCCATCAGCATAGGCATGAATATAGCCGTCATCAACTTCAATTCGCGCACCCAATGCTTCAAAGCCTTTCAAGTGCAAATCAACTGGACGGCTCCCAATAGCACAACCTCCCGGGAATGCCACATGTGCCTCGCCAAATCGAGCCAACAAGGGCCCTAAGGCCAATACAGATGCGCGCATGGTTCGTACCAGCTCATACGGCGCGGTGTACGATTCAATGTTCACGGCATCAATCACTACTCGATCAAAGTCAGAGCCAACCTTACAGCCCATGCCACGTAGAATGTCGAGCATAGTCGAAATATCTTCAAGTTGAGGCACGTTGCTCAATGTCACAGGTTTTTCTGCTAACAAACAGCCCGCCAAAATAGGCAAGCAAGCGTTTTTTGAGCCTGAAATGTCGACACTGCCATTTATGGTCGAACGACCGGTGATCATTACTTTTTGCATTTGAACTACCTAAAATCTATTGTCTAAAATAAGCACTATAGTCGATTTACTCGTGCTATGTTTGATACTCTTCTGATGTGAATGTTTTCATATTCACTGCATGAAGCTCGCCACTGACGATGTGTTCGTTCAGCGCGGCATACACCAATTGCTGGCGTTTGACCCGATTCAACCCGTCAAATACATCACCGACTAAAAGAATATTGACATGACCACCGTCGCTAGCGACACTGACATCACAGTTCTCAAAGGCTTGCTGTAAAATACGTTCGACGTCGTTTGCTTCCATATCGCGCTCATGATCGTTAGATAAAGGATTGTCATTAGATGGATAGAGATTTTAGAGAAATTAGAGTCAAAAGGCGAGAATAAAAACACGGAACTAATGTTAAATCGTGTTTAATCTGAGGAATTTTAAAGAGTTTCCATAAAAAAACCGCCTATTTAGCGGTTTTTTTATGGTCTTCTCAATGTAACTGACATCATACGCTTATTTCTGTGAACCAATTTTCCACGTATCGATGACTCTGTCCACATTGTTGTTGTGCTTTTTCATCGCTTGATTAAATTGGTTACGCAATGCTTTCGTCACATCCGCACCAACGATACGGATATTAGACACCTTCCACGTACTGCCCGAACGAATCATTTTATAATCAACTTTGTATTGCTTCGATTTCACGTAAAACACTTGACTCACAACCACCGGCTTACCCGCTGATGCCTCGGCTTTATTCGCCGAAGACAAAGGCAATACTTTGTATTTCTGACCGCTGTAGCCCAATAACATCGTACCGTAAGTAGAGAACAACTGAGTTTTAAACTTACGCTTGAAACGATCCACACGCTGGTTGGTTGCCTTCTTTTTGGCAGCATCCATTCCAGCCGTATTTGCGTGAGAGCCCATGACTTTACGCACAAATGAGTCGACATTGATCAACTTAGACAACTGACGATCCAACTTCTGATAATACGCAGACGGGTTGTTTTTGAACGTTGCTTTACTCGCTTGAATGATGGCAATCGTTTCTTTCGTGCTTTGCTCAATCACCTTTACAGGGTCTGATGACGCCAAAACAGTTGCGTTTAACCCGACGCACATCATCACACCAACCATCAATTGAGTAAAAATTTTCATTGTATCTTTCAACATACTGTTGACTCCTAAATTTCACAAACTGTTTGCATCATTCTCATAGAATTAGAGCACTATTATCCTCTGAAGTTCCACGTAATTCAATTTTTTTTAGTGTAGCGACACATACAAAAAACTTCTTATATTACTTAGTTTTAAGCGCTTTATCTGCCAATATGACAAGCGCAATGACTGGAATTCCCATCAGCGTGGTCAGCATAAAAAAGCTTTCGTATCCGAATTGATCGACAATCGTCCCGGAATAGCCACCAAATAACTTCGGTAACAAGGTCATCAAGGAACTGAAAATAGCGTACTGCGTTGCGGTAAAAGACACATTAACCAGGCTGGACAAGAAAGCGACAAATGCAGCAGTTGCAAGCCCTGCAGACAGGTTATCCGCTGAAATTACCACATACAGCATGGTTAAATCCTGCCCCATATTGGCCAAAAGAATGAACAGGATGTTCGTCAGTGCTGATAAAATAGCGCCCCAAAGCAAAACGCGCATCACGCCAAAGCGAATTGACAAATGCCCACCCAAAAAACCACCTAAAATGGTCATGATGACCCCGAAGGTTTTGACCACGCCCGCAATGGTGGTTTTATCAAATCCAAGATCTTGGTAAAACACATTGGCAATCACACCCAGAACAATGTCTGAGATGCGATAAAAGCCGATCAATGCCAACAGTAAAAAAGCAATCGATACACCGTAGCGCTCAAAAAACTCTTTCACGGGCGCGACATACGAGCCATGCACCATCTCACGATTGACCACTCCGCTCAACAACAGCAGGCGCCCTGTGTAACCAACCAACAAGAACGTCATGAACATTTTCATCATGCCTAGTGAGAACGACATCAACGGCGTGTCCTCCAAACTGAAGTACGACTGCATCATCGGGAAAAATTGATTGAGCTGAGTCAAACTGAGCACAAACACGCTGACAAGCACTAAGAACAAGCCTGTGAATCGTAAATAATCTTGCGCACTGTAATCGCTGTTCAGCACCGCAGCATTAGAACGTGGCTCCGAAATGCACAAGGTGCACACCACCCCAATAAACATACACGCGGCCATGATCAAATAGCTTTTCTGCCATGCAATGTAGCTGTAGTGCTCAGACGTACTGCCGAGTTTCTCTGCCAAATAAATAGCACCCGCTCCTGCAACGATCATCCCCAAACGATAACCCGCAATGTAGGTAGCCGACATCAACGCTTGCAAATCAACCGGCGCTGCTTCAATTCGATACGCGTCCAAAACCACGTCTTGCGTCGCCGACGAAAAGCCAAGCGCAACCGCACCAATGGCCATGTACATCAGAATATTTCCGCCTTCGGCTGGATCCACCATGGCCATGCCAATAATGGACGCAATGACCGCCAATTGAGACAACAACAACCAACCTCGACGTCGTCCTAAGAACTTCGACAAAAAAGGCAATGGCATCCGATCCACCAACGGTGCCCAAATGAACTTAAATGAATAACCCAATGCCGCCCAACTAAAATAGGTCACCATCGAGCGTGACACACCCGCTTCTCTCAACCACAATGAGAGCGACGAAAAAATCAACAAAATAGGCAAGCCCGCAGCAAAACCAAAAAACAACATATTAAGAACAGGCGGTTTAAAATAAACGCTCAAACCACGGTAATCAGGGTTCGTCGAAGCAGTAGATGATGAATTCATAAATTAAGTTTCTTATCACGCGTGTCTAATGGTTAATATGTTATGCTTATTCTTAATCGTACATAACGTACTTTTCAGGAGGAACGCAGAGGTGTCCAACTGATGCAGGCTTATTATACTCATCATACGCCATTTACTCACAATTATTAAGTAGGCTCTTTTTCTACGTTATGAGCAGCCAATATCCATGAACATCTTAGACGTCAAACATTTAACGAAAGAATTCGGAAAATTTACCGCCGTCAACGACATTTCGTTTTCAATCCCACAAGGCGTGTGCTTTGGCTTACTCGGACCCAATGGCGCAGGTAAAACAACCACCATTGAAATCATCGAAGGCATCATACCCGCAACGTCTGGAGACATACGTTTCAACGGCACCCCCATCACGCGTGATTTCAATCAACACGCGGGCATTCAATTTCAACAAACGTCGCTCCCTGATTACTTAAGTACGGTCGAAATTCTCAGTCTGTTTCGCAGTTTTTACACTAATCCACTCAGTGAAAATGAACTGATTGCATTGTGTGATTTGGGCGAGTTCACCAACACCTACGCCACGCGCCTATCGGGTGGCCAGCGCCAACGCTTATTGCTCGCACTTGCGCTCATTAATGACCCAAGCATTATTTTCCTTGATGAACCAACCACGGGACTCGACCCTCAATCACGACGCCGTTTTTGGCAATTAATTAATCGTGTAAAAGAACAAGGAAAAACTGTTTTACTTACCACACACTATATGGAAGAAGCGTCTTTTTTGTGCGATGAGTTAATCATTATGGACCACGGTCAAATCATTGCTCAAGGCACACCCGATCGGTTATTGCTCGACCATTTCGACAGCAGTTACATCAGCTTAAATTACTCATCAGGCATCACACGAGAGATCATCAACAGCAGCAGCATTGACCCTGAATCGGTTACATGGTTGGAAGAAAAATGTCTTATCTTCAGCGCCCACATACACGACACCATACGTACGCTCATTGACTTGAACGTGCAATTAAATGACATTCAAATACAGCACGCCAGTTTAGAAGATTTGTTTCTCAAACTCACTGGTCACTCACTGAGGGAATAAGTTCATCTCATGAAATCATTCATCGCGCTTTTGGTCGCTCGCAATAAAGAATTTTATCGAGACAAAGGGTCTTTGGCATGGGCCGTGTTATTTCCCGTCATGGCCATCATTGGCTGCACATTGGTGTTTTCGTCGGAACAAAACACCCTGTTTAGCGTGGGCGTACTTAACGATGCAAGCACCGAACAAGCGCCTTTATTACAACAGCCATTCATCAAACCCATTGGGTACACAACGACAGATAAAGCCCTGCAACGCGTCAAACAACATCAATTACACGCGTTTGTCGACGTCGCGAAAAACACCGTTTGGGTGAACGTACAATCAAGCCAAGGCAGCGTCATTAAACAACTCAGTGCAGCGCACATGCCGTCTTTTTCAGTCAAAGAAACAACCGGAAAAGCCATACGCTACATCGACTGGGTACTGCCGGGTATTCTCGGTATGAACATCATGTTTGGCGCACTCTTTGGGGTCGGCTACGTCATTGTACGCTACCGAAAAAATGGCGTATTAAAACGCCTCAATGCAACCCCCGTCACCGCAATGCAGTTTTTAAGCGCTCAAATTGTGTCGCGCCTATTGATCATTCTCACGGCAAACACGGCGATTTTTATCGCCGCCATTGTGTTGCTCGACTTAACCATGATCGGCAGCTATGTGAGCTTATTTATCGTGTCGGTATTGGGTGGCTTTGCCTTAGTCAGCATCGGCTTAATCATTTCCTCTCGAACCGACAGCGAAGAATTGGCCGGCGGATTATTAAACTTACTCACCTGGCCCATGATGTTTTTATCGGGCGTCTGGTTTTCACTGGACGCAGCACCTACTTGGCTTCAAGCACTCACCGATGTATTTCCGCTGACTCATTTAATCAATGCAAGTCGCGACATTATGCTAAACGGTGCGACGCTGATCGATGTCACCTACGAATGCACCGTTCTCGGTGTAATGTCGATCGTCTTTTTAGCCATTGGCGCTTATCTATTTCGCTGGAATCATTAAGCCATGCGCAGTAACATTGCCGTGAACACACCTGCACCCACAGAGCGTACCCCCGTTTTGATTTTAGGTGCTGGCGCCATTGGCTGTTTATGGAGCCGCGCCCTGCAACAAAACAACGTTCGTTATGATGTCATTGTAAAGCCCGCATACGCACGCTCAGACAACACCGCCCGCATTCACTTTCGGTCATTGATCGATCCCACGCTGACGCTCGATTACACGCTATCGGCAATCGTAGCGAACAGCGCACAATCCGCGTATAATTTTGTCTTCGTCACCACCAAAGCCAATGATGCATTAGCGGCTTTGGCCAGCATTCAACACCTGATTGACCCTAAAACGAGCATCGTCTTATTTCAAAACGGCATGGGCATTCAACAGAGCATTTGCGAACAGTATCCGAACAACGACATTGCATGCGCTGTGACAACCGAAGGGGCATTCTGTACAGAACCATTTCATGTAGTGCACTCAGGAAAAGGCGTTACTCAATTTGGGTTGATTCAAACACCCATGCGACAAGGTTTAGGCTCTCTTCTCGAGCTATTGAATGACAGCTACATGTCACATTGTGAAACAGACAACATCATGGAGCGTCTGTGGAGAAAGTTATGCATCAATGCTGCCATCAATGCCTACACCGTTATCTACAATTGCAAAAATGGCGAACTGCTTCAGCACGCTGATGCAATGCAGCGCATTGCGCAATGTTGTGATGAATTAACCCAACTAACGGCTGCATTAAAGTTTGAGGCATTCGATGCATTAAAGGCAGTGTATACGGTATTAGAAAACACCTATGAAAATCATTCTTCCATGCATCAAGACGTGAACAAACAACGACTCACTGAAATAGAATTTATTAATGGGTACGTCGTAAGACTGGCGCAAAAACATACGTTAGCGTGCCTTGAAAACAAAGCGGCATACGATGCCATAAAAGCAATTGAAGCTCAGTTCGACAGCGCTTAAGTGAAGATTAAAAACACCCCAGTCACAATCAAGAACAAAATCAGTAAATATTCAAACGCTTTACGCAGCGCCGCCAATTCTGATAACACTTCTTGGTAAAACTCCATGCGATGGCCTGAACTCGTCAAATCGTATAATTGAAACTCTTGGATCGGCTTTAACAAACCCGAGAATGACGCATGATTATGCAACATCGACCGAATATCCCACGTCGTTGAACGAAACCCATGCACCCACTCTTTAACGCCCGACAGCTTACGATCTGACACCAAGTTGAACGCAAAACAAATTAATGTCACTGGAATCACCTCAATAAATTCAATCAATTGCTTCAGCAGTGACTGAACTCGAGCAGGTAATTCAGGTGTGTCTTTGCCCGACAAAATCTGCAACATACGATACGTCACGGGAACAAACAAACCGCCAATCACATACCAAAACAGCACGCATGAAATCGACTCAATCCCTTTATACATAAATCCCGATCTCGCCGCCAAGTGCACATCAATGTCGTTCTCAACCACGACGGGGTCGTCATACACCAAGTCCAGATACTCTTTGCCTCGACCCTCACCCCACTGTTTCGTGTACGTGTCAAATTGATCAATCAAATTGCCTCGACCTAAGCAAAACGCAAGGACGGCCAACGACAACAACAAATAAGGAATGCCAAACACTCGGTGTTCAATCAATGGAACCACAAACATGGTCAAGACAAAGACAGGTGCGAGCAGCACAATAAGAAATACAACGGGGTGATTTGCCCACGTCAACGGCTGAATCATCGACGCCCATGACAATACAGGGCCATTAGACTGAGCTGTTTTCAACCAATCCGATCGAAAAAAATACACGCCTAATATGATTAAAACAACAAACAAACCCATGATCAATCCTTGTACATTAAAATGCGCCGTGTAATAGCAAGCTCAATCAACACATGGCGAGATGCGCCTTAAAATAAGACCAATCAAACGCCATTCCAGGGTCCGTTTTGCGTCCTGGTGCGATGTCATTATGTCCCACCACGTCGTTCAGCATAATTGGATACGTTTTTAAAAGCAATTGAGTCACCTGAATCAAACTCTGATATTGTCGAAACGTATACGGAATGTCGTCCAGCCCTTCTATTTCAATCCCAATGCTAAAATCATTCCACGCCTCTCGCAACACCCCGTTCACCTCGTACGAGGACACGCCTGCATGCCATGCTCTTTGGTGAAATGGAACAAATTGATGCACCTCTCCGTTGCGGCGAATGAACAAATGAGCCGACACTTCGACGCCATCAAGATCCGCCAAACTCTCATCTTGCGCCACATCAAGGCAGCCTAAAAACAGATCGTTTACGCACGTTCCATGAAACACACCCGCGGGTAAGCTGATGTTGTGAATCACCAAGGCATCAATCGGTGTGCTTTCTGGGCGTTCATTATAAAAAGGCGAGGCATGCTGACAGACAGACAGACAGCAGCCAGCTTCCGATACAATCAACCCATCCCGAATGCTCAAGCCTGAATCAATCATTCCATATCCCTTTCCACCAAGGCGCTGAAGGTTTCGACGGTTTTGCTGCGCCTTTAAACGGTTGACCCGTTGTCTCCATACGCGCTCTTACATCCTTATAAGACCAGTCGGTAAGACCCACTAAACGTTGCGCTTCTTTTTCAAATCGCTGAGGCAATCGAGCGAAATAATCCTCTGCCATACTGCAGCTTGATTTTCCTTTCCACGGGTGACGCATGACATAACGACCTTGATAATTTCTTTTGTTATTGGTTGTTTGAAACATCAAATCTTCAGGAAAATTCTTTGCATCGTAACGCACATGCAAGCGCGTCACGTACACATTCGCGGCTAAAGAAGAACGTATTCTTCGGAGGTTCGGTTGCGAGTCTTGACGAGGAACGGGGCCCGATTGTTGATTCAACCAAAAAACACCCAATTCTTTCAGCTGAGCATGACTCAAAGGATCCGCAGCACATGGATCACATGCATTCATATTCCATGCGTACTCAAGAAAAACCGCTCGATTGTTCTCTTTCTTAACCTGAACGTTAAACATGTCTTTATAGAACTGGTCGAAGTCTTTTTTGATAAACAACGGCAAATCCATATTAGACGGAATTTTGACCGTGCGGTAATTGGTGGTCTCAACACGTCCTTGTTTTGTCAATGCAAAGACAAACATGTCTTGAGAACCTTTCGAATTGACCGTACCCAGTCGAATTGGCAACATGAATTTTTCACTTTCAAACGCCATTTGTATCGGGCGTAAATATGTCAAACCCAGTTTCTCTTGCTGTTTGATATTCACTTTCGCAACAAAAAACTTCATGCCTTGCTTTAGGTAGCTGCCCAACACCTTGCGGGCTTTCTCAGGCACCTTATACCCTTGTTGATCCAACCATGTTTGTAAACCGCTGCTTTCTTTCGCCGATAAAATCAAAATGTCGTATTCACCCACAGTGAATTCTTCTTCAATCTTGACACCATGTGCTTGTGCACTGTCCGCCATGGGAGCAGATGACTCCATCATCATCGACGATCTGGCCATTTTATGCATCATTCTTGGGCGACAAGGATCTGAGTCATGGTACTCAACCAATCGAGGCGCGGTATACGCATCCAAATGGTCAATCAAGGCATTGTTGGTAATATGCACTTGTCCTTTCTTTAACACCGCCGGCACAGGCACGACCATGGCAAATTCTTTTGCGTCGCCTTGATAATCACTGGCCATGGTGACAACGGTTTTATGCTCGTCTCTGACGACCACGACTTTAGACGCTTCGTTAAATAATTTCGTATCCGCCTTTGCCACATAAAAGCCACAGAAGGCCTGCGCCTGTGTCGCAAACAGCAACCCAGAGACCATCGCAACTCCTAACACACGAACGACAATCGATCCCAATTGATTTAAATAACGTTTCATACCTATGTTCCTATTATTAATGACTGACTGTTAACGACACTTCAAGCCGCTCATTCACTATAAACTCATTGAGCCCTAAATACCCCATTTATACGAGCGTTCAACAAAGAGCGTATTCAATAGCGGCACACACAAACACACCAACACCAATGCAAACAACATGCCTTGTGACACAAAGAAATAATACTGCAAAACAAACCCGATTACAGCCAACGCCACCGCGTAAATGATACGAGCCAGCCAATGATTTGGGCTGGTGCGAGGGTCTGTGATCATGAAAAAGGCAAACAACAGTAGTGCTCCATTATTCAATTGGTGCAACATCAATTCAAACGGGTCTCCCAAATAAGCGGATCGCAACGCCAACAACAGGATAAAGCTCAGTAAAAAAATCAGCGCGACATCAACACGAGTGGCGCGCATGCTGACCAAAAACCCCAAACCAATAAACAACAAAGACAGCCATGCATTATGTCCCCATTGACCCGGTGATATCCACGCATCCAAAAACAGCGCGCAGATCACTATGGCAAAATTGGCGGGATTAAACACATGCTGCCCTTTAAAAGTAAACAAAAATTTGCTCGCAATCGCAACGCCTGAAGCGCATGCAGCCATTGAAAGAGAAGGCGTTCTCAGTAACAAGCTCAACGACAAACTGGTGATCAACGCGCTTTTCCAGTTCCACGCTCGTTTGCTCATGACATCCAACACACCTTGTATGAGCAAAGCGCTGCCTATAAATGCAAGAGATTGAAGCCAATCTATATCAAGGAATGACGACCACAAACCAACGCATAACAAGCCGCCTAAAAATACGATTTGGTAATGACGTGGGTCATTCAATGTTAGGGCTCGCATGATCAACATTACCTAAATCGTTTCTATCAGTTACGCACTATTTTATCATTATTCACGCATTAGAATACGGCAAAGCACTCCAGTATTGAATCAAATTTGATATACTTCGAGGTATCAATACGAATACCCAGATCGTTTCACACCAAATAAGACACTATTATGACCTTTCAAGTTCCCCAAGAGTGGCAATCAGATATCATCGATTCGGTCCGTTCGGCCCTAGCAGAAGACATCAAAGACGGTGACATCACCGCCGAACTCATTCCTGAAACGGAAACCATGCGTGCCAAAGTCATTACACGAGAAGACGCCATACTCTGCGGCCAAGCTTGGGTGATTGAAACCTTCAAGCAAGTGGACCCCAGCGTTCAAATTGAGTGGTTCGCACACGATGGCGATGCCGTCAAATCAGACCAAACGTTATACACATTATCTGGCAACGCACGCAGCTTGCTAACCGGTGAACGTACCGCGCTCAATTTCTTGCAATTGCTCTCAGGTACCGCCACCATTTCAAAACAATACGCAGACGCCATTGCGCACACCAACACCAAGGTATTGGACACCCGCAAAACAATTCCTGGATTACGCACCGCTCAAAAATACGCCGTATTGTGCGGCGCCTGCAATAATCATCGCATCGGTTTATACGATGCGTTTTTAATCAAAGAAAATCACATTTCGGCCTGTGGTTCGATTGCCAATGCTGTAGCCACTGCCAATAAAAATCACCCAGGAAAGCCCGTCGAAGTGGAAACTGAAAACTTGGGCGAAGTGCAGCAAGCGCTCGATGCAGGTGCAGATCGCATCATGCTCGACGATTTCTCTCTTGAAGACATGTGCACAGCGGTTGAACTGTGCGGTGAACGCTGTGATTTAGAAGCCTCTGGCAATGTCACGCTCGACACCATCGCCACCATTGCAGAAACAGGCGTTGATTACATTTCAAGCGGCTCGCTCACCAAGCATTGTCGTGCCATTGATTTATCGATGCGCTTCATTAACTGAAGAAGTATTTTGAAACAACAATAAGAACCAACAACAAGCGCCATTGGCAAGAAACAATAATAGCCCGTCTCGAGAAGTGATCACGACGTAAATTGGGTATGAGAAAAGCCTTTGTATTGCATGAATTTATGGCGCTTAACGTCTTCTTTCCAAGACCCAGAAGGCATTGCACCGTACTTTTTTAAATACACTGCCTGCGCCAAATCACACCAGGTTTGTTCGTTTTTCTCATAGGCCGATAAGGCATCCACAATCAACGAGACCACCACACCTTTTTGTTTGAGCTCATGTTGAATTCGTTGAGGGCCGTACCCCCTATTTGCTCGAGAACGCACCCACATCTCCGCAAAGCGCTCATCGCTTTGCCAATCTTGACGCTGCAACTCGAGAATGACATCATCGATCGTCTCCAAGTGGTAATACTCACTCAGTTTATCCTGTATCTCTAAGGCAGAGTACTCTCGTCTTGCCAGCATCTTAATGGCCGCTTTGCGAATGGTTTTATGGCATTGGTAGGTGCTCGACTCACTCGGAGGCGATCGATCAGTGCGCGCCACATATCGTCTTTGCGTTTTTTTCATGATGAACAATCCAGCCAAGCACAGCCGTGTTTACGAACAAGTCTCACGATTTGCAAACACGGTGATCGACGTCAATGGATACGGTTATTCATCCACGTCAACGACGTCAGACTGTTCCTCAACATTGTCCACTAAACCAAGCAACTGATTTCGAATGGTGTCTTCTAATTCCATTGCCAACTCTGGGCGTTCTTTCAAGAAATTGACCGCATTCGCCATGCCTTGACCAATTTTTTCACCTTGATACGAGTACCATGACCCTGCTTTTTCAACAAGCCCCTGTTGCACGCCTAAGCCAACAATTTCACCATAATGATTGATGCCTTGGCCGTACAGTATTTGGAACTCACACTGCTTAAAGGGCGGTGCCACTTTATTTTTCACAACCTTTACGCGCGTTTCATTGCCCACCACTTCGTCGCCATTTTTGATGGCGCCAATGCGACGAATGTCTAATCGAACAGAGGCATAAAACTTCAATGCGTTACCACCGGTCGTGGTTTCAGGGCTGCCAAACATCACACCAATTTTCATGCGAATCTGGTTAATAAAGATAACGCAGCAATTTGCACGTTTAATATTGCCCGTCAGCTTACGCAACGCTTGTGACATCAATCGCGCCGCCAAACCCATGTGTGAATCACCCATGTCGCCTTCGATTTCTGCACGTGGCACCAATGCCGCAACCGAATCAACCACCACAAGATCAACACTGCCACTGCGCACCAACATGTCACAAATTTCCAACGCTTGCTCACCTGTATCCGGCTGAGACACCAACAAGTCCGCCAAATTCACACCCAGCTTTTCAGCATAAATCGGGTCCAACGCATGCTCTGCATCAATGAAGGCACATGTTTTGCCTTGTTTTTGGGCTTCGGCAATGGCACTTAAGGTGAGTGTGGTTTTACCCGACGATTCAGGCCCATAAATTTCAACAATACGCCCATACGGCAACCCACCCACGCCTAACGCAACATCCAAGCTTAAAGAACCTGTGCTCACCACAGGGATCTTTTGAATTTTACTGTCTCCCATGCGCATGATTGAACCTTTACCAAACTGCTTCTCAATTTGCGCTAAGGCACTGCTCAATGCTTTGCTTTTATCGTCTTTACTCATTGTATTCTCCTAAACTGTACGGGTATCATTCGCATGTGGTTCGTCTAAATGACGACATTGTGTCACACACTTAAAGCACTGTATAAAAAAACAGTATACAGGTTTTTTATCGGGTGTCATCTTTTTTTTACACATTTTCATTCATCCGAGACAGCGCAGTAAAATCAACAGCTTGAATTCACCCAACGCCGTCTATTTTGCTTCAAAAACGCCCCTCAGACTGTGAGCAACATCACAGTACATATACTGTATGACACCTGTTGCTGCATTGATTGCATGTAAGACTTGCATGCACACATAGGCCACGTAGAATAAGCGAATTAACATAACAACATACATGCCCATGACCTCAAACACACCACTCAGAGCACCTGCACCCAGCCCGTCACATACGCCCATGATGCAACAGTTTTTGACCATGAAGGCAGATCATCAAGATGAATTGCTGTTTTATCGTATGGGCGACTTTTATGAGTTATTTTTCGAAGATGCACGCATTGCCTCTGAGGTGCTCGACATCACACTCACCGCTCGAGGCAAGTCAGACGGTGATCCCATTCCCATGGCAGGCATACCCTTTCATGCTGCCGAAAACTACTGGGCCAAACTGGTCAAGCAAGGCCACTCGGTAGCCATTTGTGAGCAGGTTGGAGATCCCGCCACCAGTAAAGGGCCTGTGGAACGGCAGGTCATGCGCATACTGACACCCGGCACTATCAGTGACGAAGCATTACTCGACGACACGCAAGACCCGCTGCTCATTGCCATCACACGTGACACACAGTCCGACCGATTTGGCATGGCCTGCCTTGATTTGAGTTGCGGTCGATTTTGGGTAACCGAAATTGATGGCCGTACCCAATTGTTTTCTGAACTGCAGCGCATTCGTCCCGCTGAAATCTTGCTCGATGAACGCCTCCATTCTCTGGTAGACGATTACAGCCAGTGCGTGCGCGAACGCCCTGAATGGGAATTCGACATCGACACATGCAAGCGCTTATTGTGTGAGCACTTCAACGCACACGACTTAATTGGTTTCGGTTGCGACGATTTACTGCTCGCCGTGTCCGCTGCTGGCTGTCTCATGAGCTACGCGCAAACAACACAAAAAAAGCAGCTGCAACACATCCAATCCATAAGCACTGTGCACCAAGATCAATACGTACGCATCGACTCACACAGCCGCCGCAACTTAGAACTGGATGTTAATTTATCTGGTGGCGACAGCCACACCTTGTTTGATGTGCTGAACCACTGCAGCACCAGCATGGGCAGCCGACTATTGCGCCGCTGGATCAATCAGCCATTGCAAGACATCGATCACATCAAGCAGCGCCAGCTCAGCGTTGCCAGTTTGCTGTCCAACGACGCCTATAAAATCATCCAGCATTGCTTAAAGCCAATTAGTGACGTGGAGCGAATTTTAACCCGTGTGGCACTTGGCTCAGCTCGCCCCAGAGACTTGAGTCGCTTGTGCAACGCGCTAAACTGCTTACCCCCTTTACAAGACGCATTAGAGATCATTGAGTACCCACATATTGCGCAGCTGGCTAACGACATCAGCGTGTATCCTGAACTGCATGATGTATTGCGTCGCGCACTCGTTAATGCACCGCCAACAACCGTACGAGACGGTAGTGTCATTGCCGACGGCTACGATAACGAGCTGGATGAATTACGCAGCATAAGCCAAGACGCCAGCCAGTTTTTGATCGACATCGAAACTCGAGAACGTGAACGTACAAAACTGAACTCCTTAAAAGTGGGCTACAACCGAGTGCATGGCTATTACATTGAGATCAGTAAACTGCAATCTAGCCAAGCACCCGACGACTATGT
>JBCDEX010000010.1:0-17580 GCA_039178995.1 Pseudomonadota bacterium
ACCTACCAGTACGTGGTCGTCGATCAATAATATTTTTTTCATCCCGTTCTTCCCATCTTATAATATTTACTGGATAAACGTATTAATAAAACCTTTACGCGCATGTGACCAAAGAATTTCAGGCTCATATTAGATCATATCAATGTATGCAAAAAAATATGCGATAGTATGGTCTTGTTGTATCCCGCACGCCATGCCTAAGGCGCCTGTTTAGTTGAAGGTGTGGGTATTTAGGTATATCACAATATGTGATAATAAGTTGCACATTCATACCATCATCGCGATTATTATAGTATTTGAAATGTCCAAGTCCTAAATGCTATTTTATATCATAATATCTCTTTTATGCAGTAATCACATGACACACCCTTTTATGATTGGCTTGTTGGTTCGACAGGCCGCGCATAGTTTGCGCACAGAATCTGACTTCGATACGGCGCGTCTAGACGTTGAAATGCTCTTAGCACATGTGCTGAAACGTCCTCGCAGCTATGTGTTTTCACATTCGGACGCGGTGTTGAGTGATGTGCAATATGAGGCGTTTGAGCGTGCGTTATTACGTCGTCTCAACGGAGAGCCCATTGCCTACATTGTGGGTGAATGTGAATTTTGGTCGTTGATGTTGTCGGTGACGCCTGCGGTGCTCATTCCTCGACCCGATACGGAGGTGCTGGTGGAGTGGGTGCTTGAGCAATGCCCAGAGACGGAATTACGTGTGATGGATGCCGGAACGGGAAGTGGCGCGATTGCGATCGCATTGGCGTCCGAACGCCCTGCGTGGACGGTGTGTGCAATGGATCAGTCGATGGCAGCGTTGCGGGTTGCGCAGACTAACCTATGCACGCATCAACTGGATGCGCGCATTCAGTTGCATCAAGGGTGGTGGTGCAACGCAGTTAGTGATCAGAGCTTGGATGTGCTGGTGTCCAATCCTCCTTACATTGATGCATGCGATGCGCATCTGAATCAGGGCGATGTGCGTTTTGAACCTCGGAGTGCGTTGGTTGCCGATGCGCATGGGTTGGCGGATATCCATATCATTGCAGCGCAAGCGCGTCGAGTGCTTAAACCCAATGCCATATTGGTCTTAGAGCACGGCTGGCAGCAATCGGCTGATGTTCGATCCGTGCTTCAAACCAATGGGTTTAAGAGCTGCGCAAGCGTTAACGACTTGGCGGGACATGAGCGCATGACGGTTGGATTTAATCCTACTTAAGTCGGGTTTGATATTAAGAAAACAAAAATTCATTGGATGGCCATGTTAATTCATAGGTAAACAGGTATAATTTAGGTCGCAAAAATGATCCTATGTCCACGTGTGAGACGTGTGCATTCAGTCCGAACCAGAAGAGAGAAGACCATGTCAGATATTATGCAAGTGATTAAAGAGCAAATCGAAGCCAACCCTATTTTGTTGTTTATGAAAGGGTCTCCGGATGCACCGCAATGTGGTTTTTCTGCCAGAACGGTTCAAGCGTTGATGGAGTGTGGCGAGCGCTTTGCGTTTGTTGACGTGTTGTCTAATCCAGAGATTCGAGCGAACTTGCCTGAGTACGCTAAGTGGCCAACGTTTCCTCAGTTGTGGATTGACGGTGAGTTAATTGGCGGTTGTGATATTGTCTGTGAAATGCACGAAAATCAAGAGCTTCTAGGTGCTGTTAAAGCGGCTTCTGAAAAGGCACAGTAAGCTTAAGATTTTGTTAAAGTAGCAAGATTTGCGGATTTTTTTTTGGTATAGTTTTGAGCAGAAGGTTTAGAGCGTACTTTGCTCAAAACATTAAACATCTAACACTTAATTACAATATAGATTGGAGAACATTATGGGCGTATTAGTTGGTAAGAAAGCACCTGATTTTACATGTCCGGGCGTAAAAGGCACTGGCGAAATTGTAGATTCATTGACGTTGTCAGAAGAAATTAAAGGGAAATACGGCATTGTCTTTTTCTACCCATTGGACTTTACGTTTGTATGTCCTTCAGAATTGATTGCATTGGACAACCGCGTAGAACAACTTAAAGCGTTGAACACAGAAGTGATTGCCGTATCGATTGATTCGCATTTTACTCACAATGCATGGCGTAACACAGCCATAAACGATGGCGGAATCGGTGCGGTTAAGTACACCATGGCTGCTGATATGACACATGACATCTGCCGTGCATACGACGTTGAAAGCGACGGTGGTGTTGCATTCCGTGGCGTATTCTTGATTGATAAAGAAGGCGTTGTGCGTTCACAAATCGTTAACGATCTGCCACTGGGTCGTAACATGGACGAGTTGATCCGTTTGGTTGAAGCCCTTCAGTTTCATGAAGAGCATGGCGAAGTGTGCCCAGCGGGTTGGAATAAAGGTGATTCAGGTATGGACGCATCGCCAACAGGTGTCGCGTCATACTTAGCTGAGAACGCTGATAAGCTGTAAGCTAATCGACAATAAAACTAAAAGGCGCTTTGAGTCATTCAAGCGCCTTTTTTTTCCACCGTACTCAAATGGGTTAAATAGAGTGATATGAGGTTACTACGGACAGTGAGCAATGCGTTGCCCCTTGCCATGGTAAGATGCATCTTACCGTTGATGTGTGCGTTGTTACTCGGATGCTCCCATTTGCCATCACGTCAACCGCCCGAGCGCCATGTGGCCATTCCGACGGATATGCAATTGCGCACGTCGGATGTTCGGCGTGGTGGGCACTACCCACCCATGAACGATAATGAAAACGCATTGAATGAGTGGATTGCGCCATTGGTGAATTCATACACCAAGTCGCTGGTGACTCAATTATTTCATGACAGTCCTGTATTAAAGCAAGCATACTTTACCGTTAAGCTCGCGGAAAAAAACTATCAGAGCGCACGTAGAGCCAGTCGCCCGACCTTAGACTTGGGGCTATCAAGGCAGCGAGCGTTATCGAATGAACAAACTCAAACCAACTATAATCTGGCGCTTAATTTAACATGGCGTCCGGACGTTTGGCGTAAGCTCAAAGCGGATGAGCGTGCAGCTCAATTGCGGCTCATGAATCAAGGCGTTGAGTTTGAGCGTGTTAAGCATGAGCAAATTTCACGCATGTTGAGCTCATGGGTTGAAGCCGTTGAAGCCAAGCAAATCTTAGAGCTGATGCACGATCGTAAGCGCTTTATTCGCAAACAGTCTGATGTGGTTGTGGACAATTATGCCAGTGGGCATGGTCGCCCAGAAGACGTATTAAAAAGTCGTCAAACACGCGCTCGAATCAATGAGCAAGTGCAAGCACAAAAACATCAATTTCAGCGCATGACACGACAAGTGCTGTTGACGAAAGGGGACGTGGCGAGCCGTTCATTGACGCTGCCCAACTCGGTTCCGTCTCCGTCCGCATTTCGGATGAACGATGTGTTGTTGAAATACGTATTGAATCGTAATGACGTGCAGCGCAGTTGGTTGCAATTGGCGGCGTTAGACGCAGACGTGGCGGCGGCGCATCGCAATCGCTTTCCATCGATTAACTTCACATTGGATTCAGGGTTTCGCAGCGCGGACTTGAAACAGTTGTTGGACGGATCGCGTGTGTTTTGGACCTTGTTTGGTGGCATTACACAGCCGTTATTCGACCAACGGCGATTAAAAACGCAATACGAGCGTCGCGTGTTGATGTCTCAACAGCAAGAGCAGATCTACTTGCAATCGGTTCAGCGGGCGATGAGTGATTCGACCCTGATCCGCGATCGTTTGTTGTCGTTAAAAAACCAACAGAGATTTACATCACAGCGAGTTAAGGCCTCGAAAGACAATGAAGTGATGGCCGTTGAACAGTATTTGTTAGGTGTTCATGGATATGAGCAAATGTTAGAAGCTCAAGAGGCCGCGCTTACATCGCGCATTGATGCGATCAAATTACGCTCTCAATACGCACGTGCGTGCATTGAACTGTATACGGCACTGGGCGGTCGGTTTACGTCCATTGAATCGTTTAATCATGAGGTTGTGGCGCAGCCGATGTCGCTTAAGGTGCCGACTAAATCCGCTACTAAACCCTCCAAAAAATGGTCCATTAAATTAACACGATGAATAAAAAAATATCTTTGATTCTTGCGTTAGTTGTCGTCGTACTGAGTGTTCTGGGTGCGAAGTTCATTAAATCAACGCCTCAGAAAGTGAAACAAAAGCCACCCAAAAACAGAACGGTGTCCGTGGATGTGATGACGCTGGGTGTGCAAAATTATGCGGTCAACATTCCAAGTTTTGGGCGGGTTAACGCAACGACTCAAAGTCGTTTGTCGTCAAAAGTCGCAGGCAAAGTGGTGTCGTTGAACCCTGCATTTAGAGTGGGTGGGGTCTTTAAAAAAGGCGATGTATTGCTGGTTGTTGAGAGTGATGAGTATCAGTCGCGTGTTGAGTTGAGTAAGGCGCAACTTACAGAAGCTCAATTAGCGTTGGAGAAAGAGCGCGCGCTCAGTGCGCAAGCGCGAAAGAATTGGGACCGGTTGGCATTGGATCGAACCCCGAGTGATTTGTTATTGCGTAAACCATTTTTAGCCTCGGCTAACGCTGCGGTCGCATCGGCAAAAGCGCAATTGGCGTTGGCGGAAAACAATTTCAACAGCGCTCAAGTGCGCGCGCCATTTTCAGGGCGTGTGTTGACTAAGCAGGTCGACGTTGGTCAAGTGGTGTCAGTGAACAGTGTGCTGGGCGAAATTTATCGTACCGATGTGTTCGAGGTTCGACTTCCAATTCCTGAGAGTGCGGTTAGTTTAATTGATCTGCCTGCTCCAGGTAAGCTGCCGTCAAGCGGCCTAGGTGTCAGTGTGTTTAACACGCTAACGCCGAACAAAGATAAGTGGTCGGCGACGATTGTGTTGTCTGAAGGTGCGATTGATGTGACGACACAGCAGTTGCATGTGGTTGCTGAAATCAATGACATGGCTGAAAGCTCAGGGCGTCGACCGCTGCAATTGAATCAATACGTTGAAGCGTTGATTCATGCAAAGACCTTAGAAAACGTATTGGTCGTGCCAGCGGATTATGTTCGTCAAGACCGTTATGTGTATGTATTGGATGACGAGAATCGTATTCAACGGCGTGATGTGTCGGTGTTGTGGCAGTCAGACAAAGAGGTGGTCATTAGCGCGGGCGTCATGGCAGGAGAAGAACTGATTACCACAAGTGTAAGCGATGCACAGGTTGGCGAGCAAGCCATGGTTAACCAGCGAGTATCTACGGGGCAGAGTCACGATCAGAATGACATGCAACCGTTTCAGCCTAAGATTCAAGACAGTGAGTCAGTGACTCAAGATACACCGACAGTCGGAGGTTTAGTGAAGCCAGAGGACGTTGCTCCGTGATCGCATGGTTTGCCAAGAACGATGTGGTTGCGAACTTATTGCTGTTGGCGATTGTGGTGTGCGGTGTGTTGTCATTTCAGCGCATCCCGTTGGAGGTCTTCCCATCGTTTAGTCGTGATGTGGTGACCGTACAAACGGCCTTACGTGGTTCATCCCCTGAAGACGTAGAGCGTGGCGTCACCATTCCGATCGAAGAGTCCGTTCAAGACATTAATGGCATTAAAAAAATCACCAGCCGAACCTCTGAAGGGTTGTCGGTGGTGCGTTTTGACATCGACAGTGCTTACGATGCTGACGAGGTGTTGAATGAGATTAAAAGCCGTGTTGATGCACTGAATGACTTACCCGTTGATGCTCGGAAATCCGTTATTGAACGCACCGTGGCGATGCGAGAAGTCATTACAGTCTCGTTGTCAGGAGAGGTCAGTGAACGTCTACTGCGTGCTCAGGTAGACATTGTACGAGATGAATTATTACAGCTGCCAGATGTATCTCGGGTGACGTTGAGCGGTGTGCGTGATTACGAAATGTCGATTGAGGTTGACCAATCGCAATTAGAGCGATACGGGCTCACAATTGAAGCGCTTGCACGCAAGATCAATGAATCGTCAACGGATGTGTCTGCGGGAAAAATTATGGGCGCCGCCGGTGAGGTGTTTATTCGAAGTCGGCACCAAGCGTATTCACGAACTGACTTTGAACACATTGTGATTACGAGTACGCCCGAAGGGGGCGTTGTTACGTTAAAAGACGTGGCGAACATTCACGACGGGTTTGAACAAGACCAGCGTCTCACGCGTTTTAATAAAAAACCAGCGGCGTTGTTAGAGGTGTATCGTGTTGGTGATGAAAGTGCCATCGATGTGGCCAATGCCGTCAAACAATACATCGGTGAAAAAAATAACACCTTACCCGGTGCGTTGACGCTTAATTTTTGGAATGACCAATCCAGAGTGATCAAAGCGCGTATCAGCACGTTGCTGTACAACGCATTGCAGGGTGGCATATTGGTGTTGCTCTTGCTGGGTTTGTTTTTACGTCCAGCGGTTGCTACATGGGTTTTTGTTGGCATCCCAGTGTCATTTACCGGTGCGTTTGTCGTGATGTATTTGATGGGAACTACGTTTAATTTAATCAGTTTGTTTGGGTTTATTTTGGTCTTGGGCATTGTGGTCGACGATGCGATTGTGACCGGTGAAAATATTTACAGTCACATTCGATCAGGAAGCAATGGGCTCAGCGCGGCAATTGAAGGCACACAAGAAATTGCCGCGCCGGTATTGTTTGGTATTTTGACGACGGTGGTGGCATTTGCGCCACTCTTCTTTATTGACGGTGCGCGCGGTGCAATTTTTGCACAAATTCCAGCGGTGGTGATTCCGGTGCTGTTGTTTTCATTGTTGGAATCTAAATTCATATTGCCGGCGCATTTGAAGCATCTTAAACCGTTGAGTACAGGCAATGCGTCGCGCTTAACACGCCTTCAAAGTTCGGTGGCGTCAGGCATGGAGTACATGGCACAGCGCGTTTATCCGCGTATATTGGTGAGCGTGTTACGCCATCGAGTGTTGGCGTTGGCGTGCTTTATAGGTGTTTTTATGTTGGTGGTAGCGGCGATTCAGAGTGGGAAAATTCGATTTATGTTTTTCCCTAAAATATCGAGTGAACGGATTTCAATGAATTTGACGATGCCTGTTGGTACATCATTTACGGTGACGGATCGAGCCGTTGAGCGTGCGTCTCAAGCCGTATATGAGTTGAAAGATGAGTACTTGAAGACATATAACGAAGACATTATTCTGAATGTCATGTCGCTGTCGGGAAGTAATGGCAATGGCAATAAAGGACGTGTTTTTTTTGAGGTGTCGTCGCCTGAAGGTCGACGTACTCAACTTGAATCTCCGGAAATTGTAGCGGCGTGGCGAGAAAAAATCGGTACCATTTCAGGCGCAGAAAGCGTCACGTTCCGCGCTGAAATTGGACGCTCTGGTGATCCAATTGATGTTGAATTGCGTTCAAATAACATCGATTCGATGGTGGCCTTAGGTGAGCAATTGAAGCGCAAAGTTTCCTCCATGGAGGGTGTGTTTGATGTGGTCGACAGCAATGGGTCGGCACGCGATGAATATCTGATTGAACTTAAGCCGCAAGCCATTGCATTGGGATTGACGCAAACGGCCATTGCGCAAAAGGTACGGTATGCCTTTTATGGTTTTGAGGTGCAGAGATTTCAGCGAGGTCGCGACGACGTGGCGGTGTTTGTAAGAGCGCCATTGACACAACGAAGTCAATTAAATCAGTTAAAAGCGTTGTTGATTAATACGCCGTCAGGCGATGCCTTGCCGTTGTCTCAATTGGCAACATTGGTGCCGAGTAGAGGGCTGAATACGATCAATCGAGTGGATCGTTATCGTGTGTTCAGTGTGCGAGCGGATGTGGATAAAACGCGCGTTGATATGCTGGCAATTAATCAGTCGATTCGTGAGTTTTTAGAACGCGAGCTGGGTAATTACCCCGGAGTGTATTATCGATTTGAAGGCGAAAGCCGAGAGCAAAAGGAAGTGTTTGCCAGCCTGTTTGTCGGTTTGTTGGTGGTGTTGTTTGCCATTTACACCTTGCTTGCGATTCCGTTTCGCTCCTATGTGTTGCCGTTTGTGGTGATGTTGGTGATTCCATTTGGTTTTATTGGTGCGGTGTTGGGCCATATGATCATGGGTATGAATTTGTCGATTATGAGCGTGATGGGAATGCTCGCGCTGGTGGGCATTGTGGTTAATGACAGTTTGGTGTTGGTCGATTTTATTAACAAACAGGCGCGCGAGAACAATGAAACGCAAATGCAATTGTTTGAACGAGTAGCGCAGGCAGGACGGTTTCGCTTTCGGGCCGTTGTGTTGACGTCGATGACGACGTTTATTGGATTGATGCCGCTGTTGTTTGAGCAATCAACACAAGCTCAGTTTCTCATTCCAATGGCCATTTCATTAGGTTTTGGCATCGTGTTTGCAACCTTAATTACATTGTTGTTGGTGCCAATGAATTACGTGTTTTTAAATGATGTCTCTCGATTGAAACAAGAGGTGTTGCAACGCATTGCTCCTGTTCGGGATTAATGCTGAGCGTTACCCATTATTTGGGCGTTTCCCTGAGATATGAGTGTATTTAGCTTGAATCACGTCAATGTCTTTTTGGTAATCACCCGTTGGGTGAAACAACTCTAAAAAACCGCCTCGTTTCTTTTTGAAATCAATGTAGCCTAACAAGATGGGGACATCAGCGGTATTGGCCATTCTGTAGAAACCTGATTTCCAATGGTTGACCTTGGTGCGCGTGCCTTCGGGTGCAATGATGAGATACAAAGAATCAGAGTCTTTGATAGTGTCGGCAGCGAAATCCACCAACCCCTGTGCTTTGCTTCGATTGACGGGGATGCCGCCCATCCAGCGCATAAACGAGCGGAATGGAAACATGAACATTTCTTCTTTACCAATCCAATAAATGGGCATGCGCGCGCTGAACGCCAGCATAATGGTCAATGGAAAATCCCAATTACTGGTGTGAGGCGCTGCAATGATGACGCACTTGTCCAGTCCTTTGGTGACCTCAACGTTGGTGAGTTTCCAGCCAGTGAGTCGCAAGATGATATAGGATATGAAACGGAAAAAATGGGTGATGCCTGGAGTCGTGAAAATGGTTTTTTTCATGACGCGTTGTGTATTAGAGATCATGGAGTCTTCGCCAGTTTTGAATGTGTTAATGAGTTGTGTTTGTGTGCGCAGATTACGACGTCAATGCCGTGTTTTCGAGCGCGAGCCATTTGTTGTGTATGTTACAAAACAGTTCGGCGGTTTTCATGGCGTCGTAGGCCGCTGAATGGGCATGTTCGTGGCTAAACTCAATGCCTGCAACATAACAGCATTTTGCCAGCGCAGTTTGACCATAGGCTAGGGCGCTCAAGCTGACTGTGTCTAAGGTAGAAAACGCATGAAATGGATTTTTCTTGGTCGCGTTGCGCTCGATGGCAGCGTATAAAAACTTTAAGTCAAATGACGCATTGTGACCGACTAAGATGGCGCGTTTGCATTGAGCGTGAGCGAGTTCGGTGTGGATACGCTCGAATAATTCATCCAGTACATCGGCTTCGTTTTGAGCGTTTCTTTCAGTATCAAATGGATCAATGCCTGTAAACTTTAATGCGTCGGGGTCTAGGTTGGCGCCGGTAAACGGTAGAACGGGCAAGTCTAAGGTGTCTTTCAGGTGCAGCGCGCCAGTTTCATCAATGTCTAAAAAGGTGACGCCCAGTTCTAAGATGGCGTCTGTGTCCGAATTGAAACCGCCGGTCTCAATGTCAACGACCACCGGAAGGTAGCCTCTGAATCGTTGACACATCTGCATTGGTTCGTCAGAGAAGTCAGTAACTGACACATGTATTCCTTAAGCTGTTAAGACAAGCCGTTGATTGTTTGTTAGGTAGAGTAAAATGTTTTCTGTGAAATTAAAAGCTATTGTTTACGTCAAGCGTCTCACATGCAGTTGTCCACGTCTCATTAGGAATAGTCTACTTTCCACGGTAATGTTTCATTGGCTCGCAAAGGGATCAAGGTATCATTGCCCAATGCCAATGAAGCAGGAGCGGTCCAAGTCGTTCTCTTAAGTGTAATAGTGCTGCTGTTACGAGGCAGTTGATAAAAGTCAGCGCCAAAGTGACTTGCAAACCCTTCGAGTTTGTCCAGTGCGCCCGCGGCCTCAAAGACTTCTGCGTACATTTCTATGGCTGCGTATGCGGTGTAGCATCCTGCGCATCCACAGTCGGTTTCTTTTTTGTGCTGTGCATGCGGAGCTGAGTCGGTGCCTAAAAAGAATTTTGGATTTCCACTGGTGGCTGCGTTGATCAAAGCGGTTTGGTGAGAGGAACGCTTTAAAATGGGCAGGCAATAGTAGTGCGGGCGAATCCCACCGTTCAGCATGTGATTGCGGTTGTAAAGTAAGTGATGAGCTGTGATGGTGGCGGCTACCTTGCTGGATGCCTGCTGCACAAATTCAACCGCTTCTTGTGTGGTGATGTGTTCCAGTACAACACGCAAATTGGGAAAGGTTTGGGTTATTTCACGTAAGTGCTGTTCTAAAAACAAATGCTCTCGATCAAAAATATCATGGTCTGGATTGGCGACTTCACCGTGAATCAGCAAAGGAAGGTTAATGCGTTCCATATGGGCCAATAAAGGGAAGATGCCGCTTAGGTTTTGCACGCCGTCCTGTGAGTTGGTGGTGGCGCCTGCGGGGTAGAGTTTGACACCGTATACGATGCCTGATTCTTTGGCTCGGGTGAGCTCATCGGTGCTGATACGGTCCGTGAGATACAGCGTCATCAATGGGTCAAACTGTTGTCCATCGGGTATTTGCGACAGAATGCGTTCGCGATATGCGTGAGCGGCCTCCGTGGTGATGACCGGGGGAGTCAGGTTGGGCATTACGATTGCACGTGCAAATTGTCGGCTAACATCCGCCACCGTCAATGGCAGAGCGTCGCTGTCTCTAAGGTGGATATGCCAGTCATCAGGCTGAGTGATGGTCAATGTATCTGTCATGTGTAGAGGTCCGTAAGCTGTGCCATTGATAGTTTATCGGCGCTATTATGCCATAAGCCGTGTGAGAGTATGATCATTTCAGTGTAACAATTTGAAATGCTGTGTTCACTTGCTCTACAATGATTCTAATCGTGGACAGGCAGTACGAATCTGTTGCGTTGCCATATAACTAACATAAGAGACTATTATCGTGAAAGTTACCCGTCGAGTCACTCCCTTCTTGTTGATGCCATTCTTTTGTCTGAGTGCCATTGCTTCTGTTAATGCAGCTGACAAAGGCGAGTTAGAGAGTACGATGATTGAATTGTCGCATGTGTCGGCACATATGAACGATGAGTCTCAGGATGAAGGGCTAGCAATGCGCTTGCGCAATGAAACCGTGGATGGCTGGTACATTGACCTGTTCGGTGCGGACAGCGACATGACGTTTGTGGATGATCAAGGCGATGCGTTGGGTGTGAACTATTGGGCAAATGCTCGATTGGGCAAAGCGTTCAAGATGTCTGAGCAGCTCGACATGTACGCAGGTATTGATGCGACGTATGCGCATGAAAGCACAGATGATCGCTTGCATCGCGGATTGGGTGGCCATGTTGGTGTGAGATATACACCGTCTGACCGCGTTGATTTTGACGCGGATGTGTCTCACGTTGAGTGGCTGGATAACGATACCGTTCGTTTGCGTGCTCAAACCAATGTCGCGCTGTCTGATCACGCGTACGTGTTGGCGGGTGTTCAGCGCTTGCTTGATGCGGATATGACGGTCGTAAACACCGGTCTTGGTGTGCGCTTTTAAGTGTTAAAAGGCGGCTAATAACGCGTAAATTCGATTGAGCCAGTGTAGGGTTTCTGTTAAGCTGGTCTCCCATCTTTAGAGTGCTTTTAACCATGCGTTGCGCATGGGGTTCTTCACGCATTATTGCGCACATTGCGTTGTTTAGTGAGGGCAGTAAGTGCAATTATTTTGAACAGCTTATGTCGTTAGCAGATGCTATGTGTTGTGCTGACGATTGGCTATTTAATGCCTCTTTGTTGATTTGAATGCAGGTTTAAATATGACGCGTTATATTTTCGTCACAGGTGGTGTCGTTTCTTCCCTTGGTAAAGGCATTGCTGCCGCGTCGTTGGGGGCTATTCTTGAGTCACGTCAGTTAAACGTCACAATGTTGAAGTTAGACCCGTATTTGAATGTGGATCCGGGGACGATGAGCCCGTTCCAACACGGTGAAGTGTATGTCACCGAAGACGGCGCCGAAACTGATTTGGATTTGGGCCATTACGAACGATTTGTTCGCACGCCCATGCTAAAGCGCAATAACTTCACCAGCGGGCAAGTCTACGAAACCATCTTACAGAAAGAACGCCGTGGCGATTATCTTGGCGCGACGGTTCAAGTGATTCCACATGTCACGGATGAAATTAAACGCCGGATCATCAAAGGGGCCGAAGGGTCGGATATTGCGCTGGTTGAAATTGGCGGCACCGTTGGCGACATCGAGTCTCAGCCATTTTTGGAAGCGGTCCGCCAGCTTCGCGTGCAGTTAGGCTGTGAGTATGCCTTATTGATGCACTTAACACTTGTGCCATACATCAAAACGGCGGGAGAAACCAAAACCAAGCCCACACAGCACTCGGTAAAAGAACTACGTTCTATTGGTTTACAGCCAGATATTTTGTTGTGTCGCTCAGAAGTTGAGATTGATACACAATCGTGTGAAAAAATTGCCTTATTTACCAATGTGGAAGCCAAGGCCGTTATCCCGTTGCCCGATTGCGACACCATTTATCGCATTCCCGGCATCTTACATAAACAAGGCTTGGATCAGCTGATTGTTGACCGTTTTAATTTGCAATGCCCTGCGGCCAAGTTGGATGAATGGGAGGTTGTGATTGACGGAGAACAGAATCCGACTCAGCGCGTGAGTATTGCGATGGTGGGTAAATACATGGAATTGCTGGATGCCTATAAATCGCTTATTGAAGCATTGAAGCACGCCGGCATTCACACCTTGACGGATGTGGACATTACCTACATTGATTCAGAGCAAATTGAACGCGACGGTACCGACTGTTTGGTGGGTCATGATGCGATTTTAGTGCCGGGTGGGTTTGGTCATCGTGGTGTTGAAGGAAAGATTCAAACGGTTCGATACGCGCGCGAAAATAACGTGCCTTATTTGGGTATTTGCTTGGGTATGCAGGTGGCGGTCATCGAATTTGCACGTCATGTGTGTGGCCTCTTTGATGCAAACAGCACCGAATTCAATGACGTGACCGAACATCCGGTGGTGGGATTGATTACCGAATGGAAAAATGAACACGGTGGTACTGAAACACGTGACGGCAGCTCGGACTTGGGCGGCACCATGCGACTGGGTGCGCAACGATGTCATTTATTGGACGGCAGTTTGGTGTCGTCAATTTATCAGCAAAGTGAAATCACAGAGCGTCATCGACATCGATTTGAGTTCAATAATTCCTATCGCAATGTTCTCGCTGAAGCGGGCATGAGCGTGGGTGGATTGTCTGCGGATAAAACCTTAGTAGAAGTGGTGGAAGTGTCTGACCATCCATGGTTTGTGGCTTGTCAATTCCACCCTGAATTTACCTCAACGCCGAGAGACGGACATCCATTGTTTAGTAGCTTTATTAACGCGGCTGTTACTCAGGCGTCACTTACTCAACACGCAACACAAGGTTAACGCGATGCCCTCTAAGTCCATATCAGTAGGTCAACTTAACGTCGCGAATGATCGGCCGTTTGTGCTGTTTGGTGGGATGAACGTTCTTGAGTCAAAAGAGTTGGCGTTTGACATTGCGGAACACTATATCCGTGTGTGCAGTGCACTCAATATTCCATATGTGTTTAAAGCCTCGTTTGACAAAGCCAACCGATCCTCAATTACGTCGTTTCGCGGCCCAGGTCTTGAGCAAGGCTTGCAGTGGATGGCGGAGCTGAAAGATAAGTACAACGTACCGTTGATTACCGACGTGCATGAGCCATATCAGGCAGAGGCCGTTGCGCAAGTGGCCGATGTTATCCAAGTACCTGCTTTCTTGTCACGTCAAACAGACCTTGTGGTGGCCATGGCGAAAACCGGTGCGGTCATCAATATTAAGAAAGCACAATTCTTAGCCGCGTCTGAAATGAAACACATCATTCGAAAAATTCAAGAATCGGGTAACGATCAAATTATGTTGTGCGAGCGAGGCACCAGTTTTGGTTATAATAATTTGATTGTCGATACTTTAGGGTTCCGTACCTTAAAGTCGTTTGATTACCCCGTTATATTTGACGTAACACATGCGTTGCAGAAGCCTGGTGGTCTTGCAAACGCAGCGGGTGGGCGACGCTCACAGGTGTTTGACTTGATGCGTGCAGGCTTGTCGCAAAGCATTGCCGGTTTGTTTTTAGAAGCGCATCCAGACCCGGATAAGGCGTTATGCGACGGTCCGTGCGCTTTGCCATTGGATAAACTGGAGGCGTTTTTAACGCAAGCCAAAGCCGTTGATGAATTAATTAAAGGGTTTGATGAGGTGGTCGTGGACTGATGTGCCATGACTTGAATTACGAAACACACACTATGAAACACACTGCATCGACACGGCGTTTCATTGCACACAGCAGCATAAGATTGGAGACATCATGAGCACCATTGTAGACATTAAAGCATTTGAAATTTTAGACTCTCGAGGCAACCCAACGGTGGAAGCCGAAGTCGTTCTTGAGAATGGATTGCATGCGAGTGCGTGTGCGCCATCAGGTGCCTCAACAGGGTCGCGTGAAGCGTTGGAATTACGTGATGGCGACCAGTCGCGATACTTAGGCAAAGGTGTGCTAACCGCCGTGAACATCATTGAGACGGAAATTAAACCGTTGTTGGTTGGGAAAGATGCGATGGATCAAGCGAGCATTGATCAGTTGATGATTGATGGCGATGGCACAGACAACAAAGAAAAGTTTGGCGCCAATTCGATTCTTGCGGTCTCATTGGCCAATGCTAAGGTGGCGGCGATGTCAGCAGGAAAGCCATTGTATGCGCATATTGCAGATTTGAATGGCACGCCGGGTCAATACACTATGCCCGTACCGATGATGAACATCATTAATGGCGGTGAGCACGCCGACAATAACGTCGACATTCAAGAATTCATGGTTCAGCCAGTGGGTGTGAGCAGCTTTAAAGAATCGCTGCGTTGTGGTGCTGAAATTTTTCATGCATTGAAAAAGGTATTGTCTGAGAGAGGGTTGAGCACATCCGTTGGAGATGAAGGTGGCTTCGCGCCAAATCTTCCATCTAATGAAGCCGCTTTGGAAGCGATTTCAGAAGCCGTATCTAATGCAGGGTATGCACTGGGCGATAATGTGACGCTTGCGCTTGATTGCGCGTCGTCTGAATTTTATAAAGACAATCAATATAACTTAGCTGGTGAAGGCAAAGTATTGTCAGCACCAGAGTTTGCAGACTACTTGACCGACTTGAGTCAACGTTATCCTATCCTGTCGATTGAAGACGGCATGGATGAATCGGATTGGGATGGCTGGGCCGATTTGACTCAAAAAATTGGCGATAAGGTGCAGTTGGTTGGCGACGATTTATTTGTCACCAATACCGCCATTTTGAAACGCGGAATTGATAATAATATTGCCAATTCGATTTTGATTAAGTTTAATCAAATAGGCAGTTTGACCGAAACATTGGCAGCCATTCGAATGGCAAAAGAAGCAGGTTACACGGCGGTGATTTCTCATCGCTCAGGTGAAACCGAAGACACCACCATTGCCGACTTGGCGGTTGCAACATCAGCAGGCCAAATTAAGACTGGGTCGTTGTGCCGTTCCGATCGTGTTGCTAAATACAATCGTTTGTTGCGCATTGAAGCTGAATTAGGTGAGCAAGTACGTTACCTAGGTCGTGACGAATTTAAGCTGTAACCCTTAACCGATAATGCAGATATTCAATTGAAAAAAATTATTTGGATTAGCTTAGTCATCATTTGCGTTGTGTTTCAATATCGCTTGTGGATCAGTGACGGTGGATTTATTTATTTGTTGCGCTTGCAAAGTGACATCACCAAACAGCAAGTGAAAAATGAAGAGCTTGAAGACCGCAATAAGCGTCTCGAAGCGCGTGTTGAAGAGTATCGAGAAGGTCAAGACATACTCGAAGAGCAAGCGCGCAGTCAGCTCGGCATGGTGAAGAAAGACGAAACGTTTATCCATGTCATCGAATCCGGGAAATCCAAGAGTGAGTAATGCACCCATGTCTGATGTGTGGGTGATTATCCCTGCAGCAGGTGTTGGGAAACGCATGAGCACGAACATCCCAAAACAATACTTAACGGTCTTGGGCAAAACCATCCTAGAGCATACGCTCGATAAATTCATTCAATTAGACACACAAAAAATCCTGCTGGTGTTGGACGAGCACGATGACTGGTTTCATACGTTAACGATTCCCGATTCAATCAAACAGCGACTTCATATTGTGCCTGGCGGAGCGGAACGATGTGAGTCGGTATTGAATGGATTGCATGCGTTAAACGACATGGCCAGTGACCGAGATTGGGTGTTGGTTCATGATGTCGCTCGTCCCTGTGTGCAAATGGATGATGTGCGCCAGTTATTGGCGTACTTACATGAGCAACAGATTGACGTAGGCGGTGTGCTTGCGTCGTCTGTGAATAACACCTTAAAGCGTGTCGATGGTGCCTTGGTTGATTGCACAATAGACAGAGGTTCTGTGATTGAAGCGCTGACGCCACAAGCTTTTCGTTATGCGGTATTATTGAACGCAATGACAACGGCTATGCAAGACTCCAATGTGTTGGTGACCGATGAAGCCATGGCGATCGAATATGCTGGACTTCCAGTGCATGTTTCGTTGTCGAGTCGAACTAATATTAAACTGACTGAACCAGACGATCTTGTATTGGTTGAATCCATTTTGGCGCATCAGTTGCTATGACAGAGGCTCTTTAAGGTGATGATATGCAAACCACAATAAGAATTGGTCACGGCTACGATGTTCATGCGTTTTGTGACGGTGATTCAATCGTACTTGGGGGATGTCGTATTCCTCATCATTCAGGATTAAAAGCGCATTCAGACGGTGACGTATTGTGTCATGCAGTGTGTGATGCGTTGTTGGGCTCGGTTGCGTTGGGTGATATTGGCGAACACTTTCCAGATACAGATGCGCAATGGCGAGATGCAAACAGCCGAGAGTTGTTACGTGGTGTGCACGAGTTATTAATCGCCGATGGTTACGCGGTCGTGAATATTGATGCGACTATCATCGCTCAAGCACCCAAGCTATCAGCGTATAAAAATGCGATGGTTGATCACATTGCTCAAGACCTTGGTGTGGCACGCTCACAGGTCAACATCAAGGCGACGACAACGGAGCGGCTTGGGTTTGTCGGACGTGAAGAAGGCATTGCGGTGTATGCCGTGTGTTTGGTTGAGCGTGTGCATGGGGCGTGAGGGTGCATTAAATCTTGATCAGGCATTTGCCTTGATGTATTCGGCATCGACACATGCGGTGTTTAAACACATCCCTGAGGATTTTGTGGTTGAAGAGCCGCTGGCGTTTGACTTAAGTGGCGAGGGTGAGCACCTATATGTTGAGTTGAGAAAGAATATGCGCACCACGCTCGATGCAAAAA
>JBCDEX010000011.1:0-17505 GCA_039178995.1 Pseudomonadota bacterium
GAAAGATTACGACGACGCCTTGGCGACCTTAGGCTTGGTATACATTGATGGAAGCATGGCCGAGAAAGACGTTGAGAAGGGCATTAATTACTTTCAAACAGCGGCCAAGAAAGGACACGTTGACTCCATGTTTCGTTTGGGGATGATTTATTACCAAGGCGATTTGGTGATGAAAAACCTTAAACAAGCGCATCTTTGGTTCACTGAAGCCGCAGCAAAAGGCTATAAGCCCGCCAAAGAAATTTTGAGCAAAGAGATTTTTCAAACGCTGAGAAAATAATACGATCGTCATCGAATCGATGATCATTGGAAATAATTAAGAATCGTTGTCTGAGGAATCAGGTGGCGATTTTTTTATGCGCGTGTGTTTAATAATCGCGATACTGTTTTTTATGATGTGGTGCGCTTTGAACTTTGCGTGTGACATCTTAGGTGCGTGTAGTACTCAGGTAAATAAGATATACCGCGTAATTGGAGTTCAATCGAGAGATGAGTTTTTGTGTTGCTGATTGGTTTGATTAAAATACGACAAGTAAAAAAATGGCGCAGTGATGAAAACATCACTGCGCCATTTTTTCTTGTAAGCACTAATGCATTAGCGTTTATACTTTATGAACACCTCACCTTGACGACCGGCTTGATTGTAGTACTTGGCCGTTTCATATTGTTTGTCGGTTAAGTTCCTTCCTTTAATGCCAACGGTAAACTGCTTGGAAGGACGGTATTGCATATTTGCGTCAACAGTGGCAAATCCAGAAACTCTTGTGCCATCCGGCTCAAAGAAGTGATTTTGAGCGTTCACGGTGGTACCAACGGATAACTTCCCGATTTTTTGCGATGCTGATATGCTGCCGTTTAGCCCAGGACGGCGAGCTAAGTAAGCGCCTGTATCTTTATTGACTGCGTGCACTCGACTGACTTGAGATCGAAGAGTTGTGTTGTTGATTTGTGCGCTGGAGCTAAGCTCAATGCCTTTGATCTTGGTGTTGGCGATGTTTTGCGGGATAAAGTTCGCATCATTCGCAATTAAATTGACAACATCTGTTTTGTAGATGCTGAGTTCATTACTAACACCTAAAACTTTGGACTTAAGCGTCAAATCGATTGACTCGCTTTCTTCAGGTGCTAGGTTTGGATTAGCATAGGCCCCAGAAAATAGCTCATTATAGTTTGGCGCTTTAAACGCTTCTTTGTAAGACAAGTTGATACTGTGATTGTCGCCTAACTTTTGTTGAAACGAAATCGCGCCAACGTCATTGTTCCCATACACAGAGCTGTCACCGTTTCGATAGCTGGCCTCGGTTGTGAACGAGTCGGTTAATTTAGCCGAGGCACTGATGAAAGACGAGTCCGTTGTTCTGGTTTTTTGTGAGTATGGAGTAGGGCTGACTTCCAGTGTTTCTTTTAAACGCTCTGCGCCAAGAACCACCCCTAGTCTTTTTCCTTGTTGATTTAGAATGAGGCTGGTTTTTTTGTTTTTGGAATCGAACTGATTAACGAAGCTGCCGTTAAAGTAACTTTCCGAATCACTTTGCCCGCTTTGATGCGCTAACTTTACTGAGGTGTTATCGGTTACGTTGACTTTGACATTGGCAGAGTATAATCGCTCGGTATTATCGCTTTGATTGCCTCCATATTGAGTGCCGTCAAACTCTACATTGCCTTTACTGCTAAGAGAAGAAACACCGGCAGTTACTTTGCCGTCGGCAAGTTTGACACCAGCATTTATAGCGATGGTATTGTTTTTATAGCCGTCTTCATCAGGCTCATTTGTGAAGCAGCCTTTAAATGTGGTTGGGTTTCCGCTACAGGCATTAAAGCCATCAGTTTTCTCGTGAGATGCGTTTAAATTTACCCATGCGTTGTTGTCATCGGATTTGGTGCCAACATTGATGGATGTCGATCGACTGTTCTCTGTGCCATTTGCTGTTGATATTTCAACGCGATTTTTTGAGGTGGCTTCTTTGGTGAAAATTTGAATGACGCCACCAATCGCATCTGCTCCATGAATGGTTGAGGCTGCACCGCGAACCGATTCGATCCGTTCAATCATGCTGACAGGGATCGCTGATAAATTGGCTCCGCCATTAGAGACAGCGACGAGTCGAACTCCGTCGACTAATACAACCGTATGATCTGATTCAGTACCGCGTTGGAAGATTGAACTGACTTTTCCCTTACCTCCATTGTTCGCGATTGTAATGCCTGGTAACGTAACTAAAATTTCTTCAACACTTTGAAAGTTTTGTTGCTCAATGTCTTCTTGTGTAATCACGGTGACATTAGACAGCGTCTCTGACTGTTTTTCAGCCACACGATTCGGGGTGTACACGATGTCGTAGGTGGGCAATTCTTTTGCGAATGACGTGGCCGATGCGGTCACGGCGCAGGCGAATGCAATCGCATGCTTGATGGTCAATGGTTTCATAATTAAGTCTCCTAATCTGCGCATCCCCGCGCAGGTGATTCAGCGATTGTCGCTGTTTTTTTATGAGGCTTAGGAGGTGAATAAAATATGAGAAATAACACGCAGTGCAGGCGCACTCGTTGCAATTTCGTCAAGTTCGCATGCCCTCCGCAGCGGTTAACGTTATCTTGGTCGGTCTCCGGGCTTACAAGACGATCTGAGAATCCCTTCCCATGCTCACAGCACAGTGGTTATGATTCGAAGAACTTGTTTTACCGTTGCGGGGGCAGCACAGGAATTGTCGCGTATATGTACGCAGCGCACCTGTTTCCCAGTTTAAACCTGTCGGCAATGCGTGATGCCATTGCATGAACGAGGTACCAAAATAAGTGGGCTCATGGTAGTACTAACGGTCTATGAAGTCAATGGCAGCATGCAGTGTAGAGGGCTGTGCTAGAATGCACATTCAGTAACATTTTGGTGTTTAGTATGTATTCATTCGTTCGATATTTTTTGTTTAAACTGAGTGCGGAACGTTCGCACAATCTGTCCATGAGCGCATTACGGGGCTTGAATAAAGTGGGTCTGTTGGGTGCATTATTTGGCACGCGCGCTCAGCGCAACAGGGCGACTCAGCAAACCGTCGATGTGTTTGGTGTGTCGTTTCCAGGCAAAGTGGGATTGGCAGCGGGGTTGGATAAAAATGCTGATTCGATTGATGCGCTGGCCGCACTAGGGTTTGATTTTATTGAAGTGGGTACGGTCACACCACGTCCTCAAGAGGGTAATCCATTGCCGCGATTGTTTCGTTTGCCTGAGCATAACGCGATCATTAATCGAATGGGTTTTAATAACAAAGGCGTGGATTATTTGGTCGAGCGAGTGAAGGCGAGTCACTACACAGGCGTGTTGGGCATTAACATTGGCAAAAACAAGCTGACCCCAAACGATAAGGCATTAGACGATTACATTATTTGTATGAATAAAGTGTATGAGCACGCATCGTACATCACCATCAATGTCTCGTCGCCAAATACTCCGGGGTTAAGAGACTTGCAGTTTGGCGACGCCTTATTGGACTTATTGACCTCGCTCAAGGCACAACAAGCGGTATTGGCGGATCAACACGGCAAACATGTGCCGCTATTGGTGAAAATTGCGCCAGATTTAGAGGAGGCGAATGTGCAGCAAGTGGCGGAGATTTTATTGCGTAGTGGCATCGAAGGTGTGATTGCAACCAATACAAGTGTTGATAAATCGTCTGTATACAACCACTTACATGGGCAAGAGGCCGGTGGTTTGAGTGGGCAACCTATGCGTTTGAAATCCACACAGTTAATTGAGACACTGTCTAAGCACCTAGACGGCCAATTGCCGATCATTGGCGTGGGAGGTATTCACAGTGCCGCCAGCGCTCAAGAGAAATTGGATGCAGGCGCGTCATTAGTGCAGGTGTACACAGGCTTTATTTATGAAGGGCCTGCGTTGATCAATCGTTTGAAAGCGCAATTGAACACATAAATGCACATCGGGTTAAACTTTTGTGCCGACGTGTGGTCATAATAAGTAAGAACACAGTATGTTTCGATGATTTTCATGATAAGAGGGTATGAATAATGAAAAAATTACTATCAATCAGTGTCTTGGCGTTGTCTACATTTGCGATGACGGTACAGGCGGCACCGGCGACATTAAGTGCCAACGGTGTGAAGCTCGTGAAGAACGGAGAAGGCACACGTAGTGTCTTTGGTATGAAAGTATATCGTGGCGCGTTGTACCTTAAATCTAAGAGTAATAACGCTGTGGCGATTGTCAAAGCCGATGAGCCCATGGCCATTCATTTGGATGTGACATCGAGTCTCATTACAAAAGACAAAATGAAAAAGGTTGTATACGAAGGGTTTGCAAAGTCGACCGGTAGTAAAACCGCGATGCGCCCTCAAGTGGACAAACTCTTGAATGTGTTTGGGAGCGGTATCAAAAAAGGTGATAAGTTTACCTTGGTTTATACTCCAGGTAAGGGCGTTGTGGCCTCTAAGAATGGCAAAGCAGGTTCGGTCGTACCAGGGGTTAAATTTAAACAAGCCTTGTTTGGTGTTTGGATCGGCGCAAAGCCAGCGCAAAGCAGTTTGAAAAAGGCAATGCTGGGTCAGTAGAAACTAGTGAGTATGTTGACAAAAAAAGAGGCCTTGGGGTCTCTTTTTTTGTGCGAGGTAAATATTGCCTCGCTGTGCCTATTCAGTCACTACATGGCGCTAAAATGATGGTAGCATAGTCACTTTAAGTGATTGATGATGTATTAATTTAAGGAGAATAGCATGGTCAAAAGACCAAAGCTGGTATCGGGTATTTTGGGGTTGGTGTGTTTCTTTTTAATGGCGACCAGCGTGTTGAATCTTATGGGTGCCGTTCTGGTGATGAATGATTCTGTACGTATGGGGTATTTGGCGACCAATAAATTACCGCCGATGTTTCAGTTGGGTATGGTGGTGGTGACGTCGATTGTAACGTTTATTGCGGCCGTGTTGATATTCAAAGGGCGCAACAGCGGGCGCTTGTTGTACCTTGCATGGAGTATCATTTCCTTAGGCGTGGGTGTGTTTAATGTAAAGACGCTTAATACGCTGGTGCCTGGCAGTCTGATTTCTTTAACGCTGCTGGCTATTTTATTTTTTCCTTACATGAATCAATATTTCACACGTGGTGACACAACCGTTGACTCAGTTGAGTAGTTGCAATGGGCGCCGAGCATGTTGTCATGATTGACCACATGCTCATACTCCACGTGTTACACCCCAATACAGTCGGCTTCTCTATTCAGCGCTGAACAGCGTCAGCTGTTACCCAGCCAGTAACGACTGCAATCGCTGTTTAATAACCGATTCGGCGTCCGCCATGATGGTGTCCAATAGTGCTTGGCATGTTGGAATGTCATTGATTAAACCAATGACCATGCCCGCAGTCCACACCCCGTCATCAATGTTACCTGCTTCAATGCACTCGGCACGTCCACGCTTGCCAGATACTAATGGTTGAAGGTCAGCAAAATTGGTTTCGCCATCTTGTGCTTCAATTGCGACCACTTGCTCAGCGATCTTGTTTTTAAACACACGTGCGGTGTTGTTCAATGTGCGAAACATGAGGGTGGTGTCGAGTTCACTCGCAGCCACTATCGCGTCTTTCATGTTTTGGTGCACAGGGGCTTCTTGAGTCGCGACAAAGCGGGTACCCATGTTGATGCCTTCCGCACCCAATGCGAGACACGCGGCAAGTTGTTGACCATTGGCGATGCCACCAGATGCAATCATCGGAATGTCGAGTTTGGCAAATGCGGCCGGCAATAACACCAAGTTGGTGACGTCGTCTTCACCGGGGTGACCTGCGCATTCGAAGCCATCGATGCTGACGGCTGCACAACCGAGCGCTTGTGCTTTGAGGGCGTGTCGCACAGACGTGCACTTATGTATAACCTTGATGTTTGCGTCGTCGAATGCGTCCATGAATGGCTCTGGGCTGCGTCCTGCTGTTTCGACAATTTTGACGCCGCTGTCAATAATCGTCTGAGCGTATTCTTTATACGGTGGTGGGTTGATCGATGGCAAGATGGTCAGATTCACGCCAAAGGGCTTGTCTGTGAGTGTGTTGCAGCGTTCGATTTCTTGAAGAAGCGCATCGGGTGTTGGTTGTGTGAGCGCGGTGATGATGCCTAAGCCACCCGCATTTGAGACGGCAGCGGCCAGGTCGGCCGTGCCAACCCACATCATGCCACCTTGGATAATGGGGTGTTTAATGTTGAGTAATTGAGTGAGTCGAGTTTGCATGAGGTGTCGCCTTCTGTGTGTTCAGGATGGAATGAATAGAGTGTTGGCTGCCATTAAATGACATCTAATGGAACCAGTGTAATGAGCTTAATGTGATGACGAAATGTTGGCCCACGCCAAATTAATTTGTTTCATGTCGTGTTCAGCTTGTTCACGTCGCCAACCTTTAAATTGGCTTATTTTGTCGGGGTGATAAATACTGCACAATCGTTTATAGGCCTGTCGGCAGCCGTCGATATCGGCGTCATGATCCACGCCTAAAATTTCAAAGGCATCAGCCAGCACATTTGGATCCAGTGTACGTGAATGCTCTTCATCCATGAAGGCTTGTTGAGCCAGCGCATCGGCTTGGCGTGTTTTTTGTTGATAGTAGCGTTCGGCTTGCTCGGCTCGGCGAATGGCGTCCTCGTAACTTCCATGAGCATTGTATGCATTCTCATTGTAGCCTCGTTCGTCTTCCCCCCAAGGATCTTCGTCATTATCATAGTCAGCGTTGTCTTCATGCTCGTCGTGTGCGTAAGGTCCCCAGTTGAAGGTGTACTGAACCCACAACACGCTGATTCGGAGCAAGCGACGCCAATCCTTCCAAAATGAACCCAGTATGAACACGCCAATGCACAGCAGTCCAAGTGTGCGTTGATGAAACCCAACCTCGATAAAATGCTGCATGATAATGCAGACCACGGCAAGAATGCTCACACGACCCACGATGCCCAATGCGAATAGGTTCAAAAAACGCCCAACGCCATAAAAGACCAGCAAAGTGATCAGCAGCGGTACCATCATGTGTGAGTCGATGGATATCAAGAGAATGGGCTCCATGACACCGCGTCAACGGGCGGTGTGTTCGTTGTGATTGAATGTGGTCTCATTAAAGAGGCGTTGATATGAACGACTGTATTGTTCAGCGCGACGACATCGTCATTCGATTATACAATACTCCAAGAAAATCGCATGTTGGATGTGTGATTTGATGAGCGTGCAGGAGTGCCTTTTTCATTCCTCTGATGCCATGCTATGGTGCGAGTTTAGCGAATGTGATTAAGGGCAGGTGATTGCCGTTAATCGAATGCCTTCATACATAGAGGATGACACGATGGCTGCTGCGTTTTTTTCATGGCCCGCATCACCCGATGTTCGCCGTTTAGTTTTTCCGTGCGTCGTCTTGGTGGCGGTGTCGGTGGTGTGTCAGCTCGTGGCATTGACGACGGTACTTGATGTGACTCAGAGCACCACGCATCAATGGTTTGGTGTGCTCGACATGGTGTTCATTGCACTGTTGCTACTGCATGCGTTCCGAGTGCGTCATTGGGTAAAGTGGCAACTGTCTGTGTCTGATTCGTCACGTCAGTGGATTCAAGCGGTGTCTACGTGGTGTGTACTGTCGTTGTGTTTGTGTGCGCTGGGCGATGTGATCAATCGCAATTTTCCAGAAAAATTTTATGCCTATGGCAGTGCGATTAAGTATACACACTTGGCGGACTCTGTGTGGTTCTTTTTTCCAGGGTATGCGGCGTTCATCATGGCGACCATTGTGGCTGTTCGCGCATCGGGCAAGGTGTCGTCTCAGACGTTGATTGTGAGCACTCTGGTGATGGTGGGTGTCGGAGCATTATCGTATCTTGATATGCACACACCCCACACGGGGGTTTATGTGACGGCCATGACCGGCGTGTATGCGTGTTTGATTTCTGTGGTGGCAGTGACGGCGTATTGGCTGATCAAGGCGTACGGCGCGCGCGCAATGAAATGGGTTGCTTTGGGCGCGGTTTTAGCGACGGCAGCGGACGCTATCATTGGGCATTTTTGGATTTTCAGAGAGGGATATTACCCAGCTGTACGTCATATCAACTGGGTGGTGTATTTTACGTCGCAAGCGCTGATTCAATGGCTGCCTGTGACGTTGGTACAGTTGACGTCGCGGGATTAATTAAAGCCGAGGACGTCGCGCATTGAGTACATGTTGGGCGACTGTTTGGTCAGCCACACGCCGGCTCGCACCGCGCCGCTGGCAAATGACATTCTACTGGACGCTTTGTGGGTGATTTCCACACGCTCGCCATCGGCTGCAAAAATCGCGGTGTGGTCACCGACCACATCACCGCCACGTAAGGTGGCAAACCCGATGGTGTTTGGATCACGCTCACCGGTGTGGCCTTCACGACCGTAGACCGCGCACGTCGATAAATCGCGATCGAGTGTGTTGGCGATGGCTTCACCCATGCTCAAGGCCGTACCTGATGGCGCGTCCACTTTGTGGCGGTGGTGCATTTCGATGATTTCAATGTCGGAGGTGTCGCCGAGAACGCGTGCAGCGTCTTCAAGCAATTTGAAACACAGGTTAACGCCTACGCTGAAATTGGTGGCCATGCACACCGAGGTTTGTGTGCTGTTGTCATTGAGTTGCTGTTTTTCGTCTGGGCTAAAGCCTGTGGTGCCAATGACAATGGATTTTCCATGATCGGCACAGAGTTGCGCATTGTTCATAGTCGATGCAGGACGTGTGAAATCAATCAACACATCAAAGGCGTCCATGCTGGTCGCTAAATCGGTGCTGATTAATACATTGTTTTTTCCCAGTCCAGCTACTTCGCCTGAGTCGGTGCCGGCCAAGCTACTGTCAGGGTGTTCCAATGCGACTGTAAGTTGAGTCTCTGGATGCTGAGCCACGGCTTCAATTAATGTTTTTCCCATGCGGCCTGCGGCACCGCTGATTGCCATACGAATCATAACCTGTGTTACCTAATTGAAGTTAAATGGATGTTGTTGGAGAGTGTTCAAATCCCCCCTCAGGCATTTACACACAACCTCACGATATAAAGCGAAAGCATATCATAATCGACTGGGATTCAGGCATGTAATATTTGGCTTTATTCGCCTTGTTTTGCTTGATGCATCACCATTTGCTGGAATGGAATCTCCCAGTTGAATTCATTGCAGCAATCCAGTCCTACTTGCTGTAACCAACGTTTCATTTTTGTGTAATACGCTGCACCATTGCCTTTGCTGGTAAGTATAACCAAGTAATCGAGTGAGCTGGTGTTTGCGAGTGAGAACTCAACCTCTAGACTGACGACGTGTTCGGCAAACTCGGTCTTGAGTAGCGCCTTATTATAAAACGCGTTGAGTTGTTTGAGCATATTGCGATTCACATGCGGTTGATGTTTGTAATCAACGCCAATGGTGGAGGTGACGCAAAAGTGTTTGCGAGATAAGTTACGTGGTTTAGCCGCTAAAAAATCCGTTGTTTGATAGCTGATCAGCGAACCGTAATGTTCAATCAGTACGTTGTCGGGACTTTGTCGAATGACTTCGCCATACACGCCATCGTCTAATAAAACGTAATCCCCCCGTCGAGTTGGAAACCACAGCTCGCTTTTATCCGAAGAACGTGAGCGTAAGTCGGCGACTTCTGCAATGGGCAGTCTGAGCGTAGAGGCAAGGTCGCGGTTGTATATTTCAGTGTAAAAATCCAAATTTTTCACCAGCCATGGCACATTTTTGTACATGACGCGATCTCCTTCACGAATCGATCCCATGTTGAGTATTGTGCGCATTTCAGCGAAGTATTTGGGTAAGATATCTTTTAATGAAAAAATCGCGCCAAAAATGAAAATCATAGACACTGTCATGAGCGCCCATTCACCCAGCGCGATGAGCATGACACTGTAAACTGACAACGCCAATAAGATGGCGAGCATGCGCAATACAAATTGAAACGCGCGCGTTGCAAACAAGAGTTTTCGGTTGTTTCTTGGGTTAATTCGATCCAAGAAATCAACGCACAGTTTCACGAGATAATAAGTGATGATGCCCGCACACAGACTGAGGAAAAAGTGGAAAAAAATTCCGCTGAAAATGCTTTTTATTTTTACTTTCCATCCACTGTCTTTTTGCTCTAAGACTGTCAATTCTTGTTGTTTGACGCTGAGTATTTCGACGTAACTGTTGGTTTCTGTCAAGCGATCTTCTATGGTGGTGCTCAGCTCATTCAGTTTGTTTTTAACGAGAGTGTTGTCATTGGCTGCCTCGATCAGTTTCGAAACGCGTTCTTTGGCTGCAAGTAAGTTGCCTTTTTGCTCGTCATAAAATGCCAGTTCAGCGCGCAGTTGTTCTTTTGTACGTTGTTTAAATGTCAGGTTTTTGATTTCTGAAATAAGCGGTTTCAATACATCGGTTAATTCGTCTTGCCAATTAATTGTGGGCTCGATGTAATCTTGATTTTCGAGCTGTGAAATCACGCCACCGGTCGCCAGTTGAACGAAGTTTTTTTTGTTCTTTTCGATGTTTTCTTGGAGTGATTTTTCTTGTTTCTCGAGTGATTTTCGTTCGACCTCAGAGTGTGTTTTTTTAATTTCTTGTTTGTTTTTTTTGAGCTTTTTCGTGTTTTTATCGAGCCATGTGATGGCGGATTCCAAGCTGCTGATGACGTTTTTTTGATTGATCTGATCGGCTTGCTCTAGAGAAAGCTCGCTCACGCTAGGTGTGCCCAGAGAGATGTCACTTGATTTGTTGGCCAACGCAATGGTGGGGAGTAGAGTGCACAAGAGCAGTCCAATAAAGTAGTTGCGTGTCATGTTCTGAGGTTCTCATAGTACGTTTCAAAGAATGCGTATTATTCCACAGCACTTGAGACATCACCACAGGTGATTAACGAGCGATGCAAGTGCATACGCATGCAGTCTACATCATGTGTTGTATGTGATACATTCTGATGCTGCTCATTCAATTAACCTGTTGTGCGTCCCTTGGAGTGTTGTGTTTATGTTGCCCACAATTCATCTCGTCAAAACTCGATTGGTGAACACCTATGTGGTGGAATACCCTGACCGGTTGTTGGTGGTGGATGTGGCGTATAAGTACCATCGCGTGGTGCTGGGGTTTATTGAAGATGAATTAAAGCGCGAGATATCGGATGTGGCATGGGTAACCTGCTCGCATGACGACCCTGATCACATTGGTGGTGTACAGGATTTGGCGGAATTGTGTGATGCGTGCATTGCCATCCCGTTTGCAGCGCATGCGCCCATTCGAAAATTTCTGCATGACCCCTATGGTCCGTTACATCGTTTGAAGACCTCGATTCGAGAACTGTTTCGTCTGCGTGCGTGGGCGATGTATTTTAATCCGTTCCGAGACAATTCGTCGCACCATCAAACGCGTTATCAGGGCGACAAGACATCGCTAGATGAATCCTCTGATTCGTCTAATTCAACGACACGGTTTCGTGCGGATGTGCGTTTGACGCATCGGCAATTATTTCCTGATTTTGATGATTGGCAAGTCATACACACCCCGGGGCACTCTTGGGACAGTTGCTGTTTTTTTCATGCAGGCACTCAGAGCCTTTTGTCGGGAGATACCTTGTTAGGCAGTGGAAAACAGAATCGATTGGTGGTGCCGGCTATTTATTCCAATCGGCGACACATGGAGCGAACGTTAACCACCTTACAAATGCTGGATATTCAGACCGTGTATCCTGGTCATGGAAGTCAGATGTCGGGTAATTCGGTGTTGGCACAGGTGGTGGTTGAATAAGCGAGTTGATCAAGGTGCTCGCACGCTCTTGTCATGTGGATGAACTCTGTTGCAATTGAATGATTCAAAGCATCGGCTACACTGAGATCAGACGTTTTATTATTCAACCAGAAGATGCAGATCGTATGTGTGTCCTCTGTCATTCATTGCCGAGTAACTTGTGAACGATTTTGTAAACACCACTAAAAATCCGAATTACGGTCAGGGCACGTATCATCGTCAAATTCGCATCGTGTATTCTGATGGGCTCATACGCGCCGCATTAGAAGACGATCTGCATGCATTTGAATTGCGTGTGGAACATGATAGTCAGCGCATTATCGCACTGAACAGCGAGGCGGTTCGTTTTCCATTTACCACATGCCCAGGCGCGAATGATCCATTGCAAGCGTTTGTCGGATTAGGTTTAGATCTTACGTCACGTGAGTACAATGCGTTGGTGAACGCACGAAATAATTGTACGCATGTGTATGATTTATTACTAAGCGCGTTGTTTCATCGAGGCGATTCAACTGCTGAGTCACATAAGGTTGAGTATGATATTCAAATAGACGATGAAACAAAACACGGCAGTGTTGGCACGTTGTTGATAAATGGCGTTCAGCAGTTGGAATGGATCGCGAATGGATTTGAATTAATTGGGCCCGATGAATTGGCGGGACTTCCGTTAATGCGTGGTTTCAGTAAGTGGGCTGTATCGCGTTATCAAGGTGTGCAACAGCATGCAGCGTTCATGCTGCAAAAAGGGTATTTAGTCGCGCAAGCCAGACGTTATGAGTCGAACAGTCGTTTGGGTAAAAAAGCATCCGATGATCAAAGCATGCAGGGCACGTGTCATACCTATTCACCGGAACGCTCGGATACCTCTCATCGCACCGATAATCCAACCATTGAGTTTTACAAAGGCACAACGCAATTACTGAGCTTTGTCTCGTTTTAATTACTGACGCCGCTGTTTTCGATTTACTGATTGGTCACGCCATTGGGAACATGAGCGGCTGCGACGTCGTGATCATGCGCTGAAGCAATGTGCCCTTGCTGGTCATCAAAGAAAATATCTGCATTAAAGGCTTTCAAAAAGGCGCCTTTTGACATGCCGCCTAAGAACACCGATTCATCGATTCGTATACCCCAGTGACGTAAGGTGCGAATGACGCGTTCATGAGCGGGTGCGGAGCGGGCTGTGATCAGAGCGGTTTTGATGAGTGAATGCTCTTCGGGTAACGCGGTTTGTAGTCGGTTCAGTGCCACCAAGAACGGAACAAACGGACCATCGTTGAGTGGTTTGAGTGCTTCGGATTTTTCATTTTTTGAAAAGGCATCCAGCCCTTGTTCTTGGTATATGCGTTCAGACTCATCTGAAAAAATCACTGCATCGCCATCGAACGCGATGCGAACTTGCGACTCGTCTTCCTGTTGCCCTTGTTGTTCTGATGAGACAAATGTGGCTGCTGCCACGCCTGAGGCCAGCGCTTGCCGTACATCTTTTGCGTGTGAAGATAAGAATAAATGACAACCAAACGCAGGCACGTAACGGTGTGGGTCTGACCCACCACAAAATGCCGCGCGCGAAATGTTTAAGCCATAATGTTCAATCGAATTGAACACACGCAACCCAGTATCAGCACTGTTGCGTGAGAGCAGCACCACTTCTACACCGGTTTTTAATCCAAGTGTATTGATCGCGAGCAGTTTTTTGACAAACTGAAAAGCTTCACCGGGTTCAAGTACATCACTTTCATGTTTGATTTGATACGCTTGATAGGCACTTAAGCCTTCTGTTTCAAACACTGCGTGACTGCTGCGCATATCAAATAATGCACGAGAAGAAATCGCAATGACCAGTTTGTGTGTGATGTCGACGGGCATAATGTGCCTTTCATACCTCATGTTATTCAGTCAGTGTAATAGACTGCTAATCCAATGAAAGCAGACTTACGCTGAGAGGTGTGGTTATAATATTGATTGTGGCAATCGTAATAATGAGTTTATATTATAACGTACGCGACATCTAAACGAACAACGCTTTTTATTGACCCATCGACATGCGCTGCGGAGCGCGTTAAGGCTTTTGTTGTATGCACATTTTAGCCCGCATTGATTTCAGTGCCATCGTTCAAAACTTCTATCGAGCGCAAGAGCTTGCGGGCGATAGTGTTGTCATTCCGGTCATTAAGGCCAATGCTTATGGGCACGGTGCGATTCAAGTGGCGCAAGCGCTGAATGGAGCGGCTTTATTTGCCGTTGCTCGAATGAGTGAAGCTCAGCAGCTTCGCGATGCAGGCGTTCAACAGCCGTTGTTGATCTTGAGTGAAACGTGGCATGCAGAATCATTTCAATTAGCGTCCGAGCAGAACTATGTGCCGGTTATTCACGATGAGCACAGTATCTCTTTACTGGATCAGGTTGCGCTGTCTTCGCCCATTGATGTGTGGTTGAAAATTGATACAGGGATGCATCGACTGGGTATATACAGCGATGGAGCCTATGATCAAATTAACCGTTTGAAACGCATCGACTGCGTTCGGTCGGTGTGTCTTATGACGCATTTTGCGACGGCCGATGCGTCGTCGTGTGATTTTTTGGATGCGCAATATCAAGTGTTTCAAGACATTCAACGAGACCATCCATCGTTGTCTTCGTCGATGGCCAATTCGGCTGCGTTACTGCGCAGTCAAACGTATCATGCCGACTTTGTGCGTCCAGGTATTATGTTATACGGAGCCGATCCGCTGTTTAAGCTGGGGAGTGATGCTCAGTTGGCGTGTACGATGCAATTAACGGCACCGGTGCTATCAGTGCGACGCATTCACAAAGGTGAATCAGCGGGCTACAACCGCAGTTGGTATGCAGGGCGTGACTCACTGATTGCCACCGTGGGCATTGGTTATGCGGATGGATATCCGCGCCATGCAAAAAATGGCACGCCTGTGGCCATTAATGGCAAGATTTACCCGCTAGTGGGTACGGTGTCGATGGATATGATATGCGTTGATGTGACGGACGCTCCGTTGGAGGCTGATATTAAAGTGGGTGCTCGAGCGGAGTTGTGGGGGAAACAGGTCAATGTGAATGATGTGGCGTTGAGTGGGGATACCATTGCGTATGAATTGTTTACTTCGCTAGGCCGTCGTGTGACGTACGTTGATCTCGACTCTGTATCGAGTCCTTAAGCAAACACCATAAAATTCCAGTGCGCTGAAAGGTAAGCAAGCGTATATGATGCTGATGTACTTGGTTGTGGTTTTGTTAATGATTTTAGATGAAATCAGTGAGAACGTTATAAGGTGTAAGTAGCGATGTAGAATATCGTCCAAAAGAGGGTTTGCATATCACGCGCGGTGTGCTACCTTGAATGACATTGTCTTTGTAAATTTGTGTTAATTCGAGACATCAAAGCATCCGATGTGCTTGAGTGATCACGTCCTATTAAATAATAACAATTGAGGTGTTCTATGAAAAAGCAAGTCAAATTATTAGCGGTTCTCTCATCTGCTGCGCTATCGTGCGCGGTGTCGGCTGGTGGTCTAGATCGGTCAGGTCACCCATATGAAAATATTTTCGATGACGGCTCACATGTAAGCGTTAGCATGGCAAAGGTTAAACCGTCTGGGCGAGATGGCACGGCAGTGACAGGCACGGAAGTTAAAGACGTCCTTCGACCGTTTAACATGGTGGTGATGGGTGCAAAGGGTGAAATAAATAACAAAGTCGATTGCATGCTTCAATACGATCATTCTCCGTATGGGTTTGATGGTGATTACAAAGGACAGCTGGCAGGTGTTAATGGTGGGCCAGAAATGACGACGGTTGACTCCCAAGAGTTTATGGCGTTGTGCAGTGCGGCCGTTGTGGATGATGGTGAACATAAAGTAAAACTGTTAGTGGGGGCATCGCATAAAGAATTTGATGGGACGCTTACGGGTCAGGCAGAAGTAGCACCAGGTGTTGTCGTGCCTGTGGCGACCAGTCTGGATTCCGATGCAGATGTTGCAGCGAATGTAGGCATTGCGTTTGAAAAAAAATCCACCAAGACGCGTGCGAGTGCGATGTATTTTGGTGAAACGAAACATGATATTGAGGGGACACTAGGGCCCAATCCCGTGGTTTCTAAAGCGGTGATGCCTCGCAGTATTCGTTTGGATGTTACATCTGGGTTGAGTAAGAAACATCAGCTTGCAGGATCTGCTGGTTTGATGCGGACTAAGTGGAGTAAAGTGCCTAATTTGGCATTGAACGTTGCGGCTGCTCCAACGGTCACTGCGGCTACATTGGACTTATTTCCTAATGATGTAACAACATATTATGTGGGTTTGGGCAAAAAGCTCAACGACAAAGTGTCTATTGGTGGTCGTTATTTCTGGGAGAATGAATCACAACCTGATACGAATCGCAGTGCCGTAGATGAGCGCAAAGGACTTGTATTGGGTGCGAAAGTTAAAATGGGTCCTGTTGATGTATCACCTCGTATGACTTACATTAAACTCGGTGCGCACGACACAGGAGGCCCGAACACTTTGCCGGTATCATTTGAAAAAAGCAAAGCGATTGGTGCAGGCGTTGACTTGAAATACAACATCAAATAAGCGTCTTGGTTATGCGTAAATAAAACCGCCTCTTGAGGCGGTTTTTTTGTGTCAAAAGGTTGGGTTCATCGAGTTTTACTTTATTTCACGGAGCCTTTCTTCTATCATTTGCGACGCAAAGTTTTAAGGCGTTGAATGATGGGTCATAAATCTGACGCCGCTGTGTATTAACATTCTTATTGGTGATCAGACGAATATGGTCAGACGAAAAAATGCGCGCCTGGTTAACGGTGTGTTGTTGTTGAATAAAGACCAAGGTATGACCTCAAATCGTGCCTTGCAGCGTGTGCGTGGCATTTATCATGCACGCAAAGCAGGGCACACGGGCAGTCTTGACCCATTGGCGACGGGCTTGCTGCCGGTGTGTTTTGGTGAAGCGACCAAGTACTCACGGTATTTGTTGCAAGCGGATAAGTCGTATCGTGCACAAATCGTGCTCGGTGAGACCACCGACACCGCCGACGCGGAAGGCCAGATTCAACAAGTTCGTGATGCCGCGCACATTGATCTGGATCGTGTAACCGAGGTGTTGGGTCGGTTTCGTGGCGCAATCGAACAAGTGCCGCCGATGTTCTCGGCGCTTAAACGCGACGGTAAACCCTTGTACAAGCTGGCGCGCCAAGGGATTGTGTTGGAGCGTGAGGCACGTGACGTGACCATTCATTCGCTTGAGCTCGTTGGCTTTGAGGTTGGCTCACGCGCGTTGTTGGACATTGATGTCACGTGCAGTAAAGGCACGTACATTCGCTCACTGGCGTTGGATATCGGGGACGCATTGGGTGTGGGTGGGCACATTTGCCAATTACATCGTACGCAAGTCGACAAATTCTCGATTGAAGAAGCGCACAGTTTGGCTGAATTACAAAGCATCCGAGATCAAGCTGAAGAGGGTGACTGGCAGGCATTAGAGCCATATTTGCTGCCAATAGAGTGTCTATTGGATCATTTGCCCCGCTTGGTGTTGAACTCAGAGACACAAGAACATATACTGCGTGGCCGAGAGGTGTTAATCGGCGATGTATTAGACGACGCAGATTGGCCATCGGGATTGGTCAGATTGATTGGGTCAACAGGGTTTATCGGCGTGGGGGAATTGTCAGAATCTGGCACACTGCGTGCGAAACGCATGTTGACTGAAGAGCAACACAAAATA
>JBCDEX010000012.1:0-17266 GCA_039178995.1 Pseudomonadota bacterium
CGGCATTGGGTTGTTGAATAAAATCAAAGCGTATCGTTTGCAAGATCAGGGCGCCGACACCGTTGAAGCCAATAAACAGTTAGGGTTTGACGCTGATCTGCGTGAGTACGATATTTGCAAACAGATGCTGGATCATTTACAGGTCACGCGCATCAAATTGATGACCAATAATCCAAAGAAAATTGAATCAATACGTGAGCTTGGAATTGATATAGTTGAGCGTGTGGAGCATCAATTGGGTGAGAACCCACACAACGTCGAGTATCTAAATACCAAAGTGGAAAAAATGGGACACTTGTTGGATTCTCAGCCTGAGTAAATGACTGGACGTCAGATGAGTTAACGCGCGCAGTCATTTAATCACGTCATATTCAATGAGGTGAGGCATCGTTCTTTTTGGACATAGAATATGTCTTAATACTACTTCCGAAGTGACACGATGCAAAAAGCGGTTAGTTGCAATTCCATTCACTTGGTAAATACAGTTTGATTGCTAGAGTAGAGTACACCCAAATTGCCCCCTGACAGCTCCATTTTGTGTTCGGATCGTTCATGTTTTTATAAAAACCATATCTTGCACCATTCAATTTCCCGAATCCGACATCTGGAACTTTTGATGTGATTCATATCTTGGTTAATCGAGCGTGAATGGCGCGCTCGATGCTGTCGGCATCCAGACCACATTGAGCGCGTAATTGTTGCTGTGTTCCGTGCTGAATGAATGTGTCCGGAATACCAATGTTTAACAACGACACAGGGATGCCTTCTCGGTGTAAGTATTCATTGACCGCACTGCCAGCTCCGCCCACAATCGCATTTTCCTCAACCGTAACCAACAACTTGTGGTTGTTCGCTAAGGTGTGAAGTGCCTGCTCGTCGAGTGGTTTCACAAACCGCATGTCGACGACGGTTGCGTCCATGCGCTCCGCTGCGATGAACGCCTCGTGCAGCGTTGTGCCAAAACAGAGCAGAGCAATGTTTTTTTTCTGAGACTCGCGGCGGAGAATGGATTCGCCGATGGTGATTGGCTCGTGTGCGTTGGCTGCACCTGTATTCGCCCCGACGCCTATACCCCTTGGGTAACGTACTGCAGCGGGGCCCACGTGTTGATAGCCTGTAGTGAGCATGCGCATGGTTTCAAGCTCGTCAGACGGAGCCATGATCAGCATATTGGGGACGCAACGAAGGAAACTTAAATCGAAACAGCCGTGATGTGTGGGGCCGTCTTCACCGACCAACCCTGCGCGATCAATGGCAAACAGCACGTCTAAGTTTTGCAGCGCAACGTCATGAATGAGTTGATCGTAAGCGCGTTGTAAAAACGTGGAGTAGATCGCCACAACGGGTTTTGTGTTTTCGCAGGCCAGTCCTGCAGCAAATGTCACCGCGTGTTGTTCTGCAATGGCCACGTCGTGAAAACGCGCAGGGTAGTGATTGGCAAATTTGTTCATGCCCGAGCCTGACTTCATGGCCGGAGTGATACCAATCAATCGTTTGTCTTGGGCAGCGGTGTGACACAACCATTCACCAAACACGTCCTGATATTTTTTTGCGTTGGATTTCTGTGAACAGGAGGGCGACACATTGTTGGATTTGGGCTCAATTTTTGTAATGGCGTGAAACCCAATTGGGTCTTTTTCTGCCGGTGAAAAACCTTTGCCCTTACGCGTTGTGATGTGGAGTAATTGAGGGCCTTCTAAGTCACGTAAATTACTCAAGGTGTAGACTAAGTCGTCGATGTCGTGACCGTCTATCAAACCGATGTAATTAAACCCCATGTCCTCGAATAAGGTGCCGGGTGAGACCATGCCTTTCATGTGTTCTTCGGTGCGTCGTGCTAACTCCCATGCAGGGGGGATGGCTTCTAAGACTTTTTTACCGCCTTCGCGTAAACGGGTATACGTTTTGCTGGCCCAGATTTTGGCGAAATACGTTGCCAGTCCGCCTTCGTTATTTGAAATCGACATTTGATTGTCGTTCAGTACGACGAGCATGTTGGCGCGTGTGTGTGCGGCATGGTTCAAGGCTTCGAAGGCAATGCCTGCGGTCATGGAACCATCGCCAATGACTGCAACGGTTTTTTGATCGCTATGTTGTGCTTGTGCGGCAATGGCCATCCCCAGTGCCGCACTGATGCTGGTGCTTGAGTGACCCACACCAAAGGTGTCGTAGTTACTTTCAGAACGTTTTGGAAACCCTGCAATGCCATCTCGTAAGCGCAGATTTTTCATTGCGTCTTTGCGTTGAGTGAGTATTTTGTGAGGGTAGCATTGATGACCTACGTCCCAGACAATTTTGTCACGAGGTGTATTGAAGACATAGTGCAACGCAACCGTCAGTTCAATAACACCCAGCCCTGCACCAAAATGCCCTCCGGTCTGACTGACCGAGTACAGTAAGAATTCGCGCAACTCATTGGCGAGCTGTGTGAGTTGCTCAGGCGTCAGCTCTCTTAGTTTGTCAGGCGTGGGAACGCTGTCTAAGAGTGGAGTGTGAGGCAACTGTTTTGGAAACGTATCAAACATGGTAAGAACGATAACTGGTCAATGTAAGCATGGAGTGCACGGTGATGTATAACGTGCATGAATGTCATATGGGGCATTATACGCTAAAAAGAGGTGTCTGTGAGGCGGTATTGTGACACGTGCTCAACCAAATTGTATGGGCGGATGGTTCGTATGCTAATGTCTGCGCTCTATGATGAAATGTGTAAGAGTTTTCAACGGTTCGACATGATCTGATAACAGTGCAATGCGCTCAAATGCCGTCTGTGAGAGGGTGTTTAAATGCGCTTTTGCTTCACTCATTCCGAGTAAACTGGGGTAGGTCGACTTGTTGTTTTCGCGATCAGATCCTTGGGTTTTCCCCAGTTCTTCGGTGGTGCTTTCAATGTCGAGAATGTCGTCGAGCACCTGAAATGCAAGGCCAATGGCGTCTGAAAAGTCATTGAGATGGGCTTGCTGTGTGGTCGTTGCACCAGTCGCAATGGCACCGAGTAAGACACTGGCTTTGATCAGTGCGCCGGTTTTTAAACGGTGCATGCCTTGCAATTGATGTATGTCGATACGGCGATTGGTTGCGGCTAAATCAATTGCTTGGCCAGCGACTAAACCGTGTGCACCAGAGGCGGTGGACAACTGTGTGAGTAATTCAACCTTGATCTGGGCGTCCACCGGCGCGTTGAGTAATTGTTGAAACGCCTCTGTTTGTAATGCGTCACCGACTAAAATGGCGGTCGCTTCATCAAACTGCTTATGGCAAGTGGGCTTGCCTCGGCGCAAATCGTCATCGTCCATGGCAGGTAAGTCATCATGAACCAATGAGTAACAATGAATGTATTCAACCGCAGCGGCTAATGGGTTTAATACATCGTATGACACATTGGGGTCAATGGTTTTGGCGCTAGCGATTACGAGCAGCGGACGTATGCGCTTGCCGCCATTCATCACCGCGTATTTCATCGCGTCTGATAAGGTATTAGACAGTGGCTGATGCGCTGCTTTCAGCGTATTGGTGTGTGCATCGAGATAGCGATTGATCTGAGTTTGTTCGCGCTCGATGTCAAATAATGCGTCATTCGGCATCGTCTAAATTCTCAGGGAAATCATGGGCGGACAGATCGTCGTTTTCTTCCAGCAGGATTTGAATTTTTTGTTCAGCCTTGGTTAAGGCCGTTTGACATTGTCGTGTTAATTTGATGCCTTTTTCAAATGCTTTTAACGCATCTTCTAGTGATAAGTCACCGTCTTCGAGTTGCTCGACGATCTCTTCAAGGGATTCTAAGGATTGTTCAAAATTGAGTGTGCTGTTTTTAGGCATGTGACAAAGTTCTCGTGCGGTAGGTCATTATTTGCTCATTGTGTAGTGTTTGGTTTCGCCAGTGGCTGGGAGTTCAAACGGAATGAAACGGTTTGTCTTGGTGTCGGTAATCAGCCAAAGATGATTGTTGTCATCGAGAGCCGGTTTAAAGGAAAATTGTATTTTTACTGGAGCTCCTAATGCGTTTAGCTCCAGAATGGAAATGTCCATATCCGCTGTGGTGAATGTTTCACCGATGAAAAACGGTTTGTGTTTAAAATCTCTGTATAAATTGTGAAAACTGGATGCGTTAAAACCAGAAATCAATGATTCAGAGGACGCGGCAATGAGTTCGTTTGACGGCGTTCGTGTAATCTCAAAGTCGTGACTTGGATAAAAAAGCGTGTATGCGTTTTTCATTTGGACGTATTTTTCAACCACATAACGCGAGCTGGCAATCAACGTTTGATTGGATGTCTGAGTGATCGCGAATATAGATGTGTTGTCGGTGATGTTAAATCCGTTGAATGTCGGAGAGTACAGTACATGATCGTGGTCGATGGTCATGGAAAACGCACTTATTGCGATGCTACTGATGAAGAATACGCAGACTCTCAATAACATAATGCCTTTCAAGAGCCGTAAGGCATGTGGTTTGATTGACTCGTTTTGGAAGAACACATTGTGAATTATACTGAGTAGCAAGCCGATGGATGCGAGACCAGGAATGATTAAGGTTCGTGAACTGGCCGATACGGATGCCCCTGGTAGAAGTGATACGATCAGTGCAATTAACCAAAACCCAATCATTCGGTCTTTTTTAATGAAGGGAAGCACTAACGCATATATAAAATATAAAAACAGGATGAATGCGCCGAAGCTTATCAAGTAAGTGATGAGAAACGAGGCGCTTTTTGTGCCTAATGCAGCGCTTGACGGGTCTGGCGGTAAATTAAAAATGGCGCCAAACAATAAGAGCGGCATGCTGACCAGCAGTCGCTGTCCGTAAATAAGAGGGTTGTCTTGAGGTGAAATGTAATAGCCTGAATACTCTGCACCGTAACCTAATGCTTGGTATGCATAGAGCCAAAGCAGCGACACAAGTACACACGGAAGTAATGACAGTAAGGCGCGGGGTTTAGGTCGTTTATCAATGAACAGAACGCAAGCAAACAAAAAGGGCGTGATGCTTAAGCTGGCTTCACCGCATAATAATGCAATGAGCAATGCGATGGGCGCCAATACAAAACCAAGATTCCAGTTGTCATCGCAGGCTTTGAAATACAGCAATAAGGTGATCATGCTCATGCCGCAGGTGAGTAACGCATTGCGCGCCGCAATCCATGCGATGGGCAAATAATGATGGATAGACAGCGCAAAAAAAAGTACACCAATCAGGGCAATGCGCTTGTCTTTAAAGAGGGTGTTGAACAGCACGAATGCCAACGCGATGTTGAGACCATACCATAGGAAGCTGTGAATTCGTGGTAATGTCGATGAGTCTGGCCACAACGTAAAGTCAATCCAGTGGGTCACGGCACTTAGCGGTCTTAGAAAGTTACTTTTGATGTGAGGGTCTGTGAACCAGACCAGTCCAGAGCGCTCGATTAAGGTGCGTATTCGACTGGGTTCACCGGTGGCGAAGGAAAACAAATCGGTGAACGGGTTGCTGACATTGAGCATGGGGTGTTGTCGAAACGTGAGTTGATGAAAAAACTCATCGGATGTGAGTGGAAAGTTCAATACATGACATAGCAGCACAGCGAGTACGATGAACAACGCTGGCATTAAATGGGGGTACTCTATGAGGCGACGTAAGTACCAAGGCAAAGTCGGGCTCATGAACGCCCCCGTCTAAAAAATATGCCGTTGGCTTCTTCATACACCATGTAAATGGCGGGGACTAAGAACAAGCTCACAATGGTGGCGAGCAGCTCACCGAATGCAATAGAGACCGCCATTGGGATTAAGAACTGCGCTTCGATACTGGTTTCAAATATGATGGGCGTCACACCGACGATGGTGGTGATTGACGTGAGTAAAATAGGGCGAAATCGAACTTTACTGGCTGCGATGATGGCGTCTTTGATCGATGATGTGCGCTCTTTAATGGCATCGTTGATGGCGCTCACCAAGACAATGTTGTCATTAATGACGATGCCGCTGACTGCGGCCATGCCTGAAAACGACCAGATGGTGACGTCTAAATTAAACAACCAATGACCTAAAATCGCACCGACGAATCCAAATGGCACTGCGCTGAGAACAATGAACGGTTTGGTCAGTGAGCGATATAAAAACACCAGCAGGCCGTACATGGATAATAGAGCCAATAACGAACCGAGTAAGAATGAGTTGCGCGTTGACTCTTTGACTTTGAGTGCGCCAGATTTTTCCCATGTCACTCCGGGATAATTAACGCTGACATCATCTAAGAAGCGTTGGCGAATTTGTGCGAGTGCATCATCGGTGGAATTTTTAGATTCATCGACATAGGCGCTGACGTCTAAGCTGCGTTTGAAGTCATTGCGGATGATCGTGGTGTCACCAGTTTTGAAATGCAAATTGGCAATGTCGCCCAATGCGACCAAGTTGCCTGTTGCGGTTGGAATACTGAGGTGCTCTAGGTGCCAAGTGGTGTTGCGTTCATTTTTGGGCAGTCGAATAATAATGTCGGACGTATAATTTGCACTTTCACCGATGTAGATGCCATGAAAGGCCTGATTGACTAAGAGGGCTACATCACGTGGGCTGACTTGATATTGTGCGGCAGAGTCTTTTAATGAAATGCTGACTTCTTTTGCGCCTCGGCGAAGCGTGTTTTCGACGCCGTACACGTTGGTTTGTTGTTGCAGTAGTTGCGTTAAATCATGAGTTGCTTTGAGCAAGGCATTGCTGTCGTCTGACATTAAGCGGAGTTTGATGTTAGGCCCAGGTTTGTTAAACGTAGCAGTAAATTCTAAGCGTGATGCTTGCTCAAGTGCGCCGGTTTTTTTTCGCCATAAGTCCGCGATTTTTTGAGAGCTGATGGCGCGTTTGTCTTCGTTGGGGAAGGACATAATGACGGACGCCGTGTTGGGGCCAAATACTTCTAAGACCGTGACAACAGGAGGGGTGTGTTTGAACTGGTGTTTGTCTGTAAGCTCACTGGTGACGGCTTGCGCTGCACGTTCAATTTTATGGACGTATTCTCTGAGTGTGTTGTTAGGGGTGCCGTCGGGGAGGTCTAAGCGAACCAATACTTCATCGGTTTCGATGGTTGAAATGAATCGTGCATTTATCCAGCCGCCCATTAACAATGATGCGCATAGTAAAAAGATGATGGAGAAGAGGGCAATGACACTATAACGCCATTTCAATGCACCATTCAGAAGTGCCTCAAACAGGGGCATAGTGCTCTGATGCAATTTGGATTGAAATGAATGAATCGCCCCAGAAGTGGTCGTTTTGGACGATAAGCTCAAATGAGCTGGCAGAATAAGAAAACATTCAATCAGTGAAAAGAATAAGGCAGCCACCGCAATCAATGGAATGGCGGCAAACAGTTTTCCCTCGACGCCGGGTATGAACCACAGCGGGGTGAACATGATAATGCTGGTGCTGACGGCGAATAAAACAGGTTTGGCAACGGTATTGAGTCCACTCAACACGCTGTCTTTGTTGTTTCCATAGCGTTCTTGAGCGGAGTAAATACTTTCACTGACGACGATGGCGTCGTCGACAATGATGCCCAAGACCAATAAAAATGCGAAGGTAGAAATCATGTTTAAACTGTCGCCGCTTAGATATAAGGCAATTAAACCGCCTGAGAACGCGATGGGAATACCCACGCTTACCCATAATGCCAAACGAAAGTTTAAGAAAATCGACAGCACAACGAAGACCAAGAGCAAACCATACAATGCATTTTTACCCAGCATGTTCATGCGCGCACTGAACACGCTTGACGTGTCCTTGATCATCACCAGATTAAGCGAGTCGGGCAGTTGCTTATTTTTCACAACAATGTATTGATTCACGATGCGAGAGGTGTCGGCTAAATTTTTAGACTTGCCTTGTGTTACCACCAATGAAATGGCAGGGCGACCGTTGTGAAAAAAGCGTTGCTCGTTTGGGTCAATGTTGTGTCTTACGGTGGCAATGTCTCTTAGCTTCAATTGAAATCCATTGGGGTATGAACGCAAAGTGATGTCTTCAAGATCGTTGGTGTTTTGAATGTTCCCGAGAGTTTCAATCGCAATGCTTTCATTTTGAGTACTGATTTTCCCGCTGGAGACATTGCCGAGGTTTTTTTCAATCACTGCAGCAATTTCTGCAAGCGATAAGGTGTGTGTTTTTAATTGTTCACTGGATACTTCAATGTGTGTTTTTGAACTGTTCACGCCTTCTTCTTTGACGTCATTTATGCCAAGTTCATTCAACTCTTGGATGACTTGGGGTGACAAGTTACTCATGCTGTCGATCGAGCCATTACCGCTGATCAGGATGCGGATCAATGGAATTTGGATGTCAGGCGACGTGATGTTGGGGCGGCTGGCTTGTGCTGGTAAGTTTTCCAAGTTATCGATACTGGAACGTATCTGTTCTAAGGTGTCTTCTCGTTCGGAGTGATTATCTAATTGAATGGAAATTTTGCACAGTTTGTTACTGATGCGAGTGTTCACCATAAAAATGTTATCAATGTCTTTGATGGCATTTTCTAGTGGGCGGCACAGCGTGCGTTCGATCGTTTGTGTGGATGCCGACGGATACGATGAGGTGATGTGGATCGTTTGGGTGTCGACATCGGGTAGGATGGATTTGGAGATATTTAACGCAGACATCACCGCAAGCGCCATGATAGTAAACATGGCCAGAGTGGTAACGGTTTTATGATTGAGCAACCATCTTGATAATGCGTTAAAAGCCGACATATCGTTACTCTTGGGAGGCTTTGAGTTTCATGCCGTCAATTGGCAAATGAATGTTGCTGACGACAAGTGTGTCTTGTTCAGAAAGTCCGGTGACATACGCTGTCTGTTTGCCACGGTATTTTACTTCCACGGTTTTAATTTTAAGCTTGCCATTTTGAAAGACCCACACTTGGTTGCCATTGCGCAACAACGAGCTCTCCAGTGACAGTAATCCAGGCACGTCCAGACTGTTGATCGTAGTCACAACCGCATCGCCTGCGTTCAATGTTTCTTCCGCGTTGGACGGGTTAAAGGGGTGGTTAATCGTTGCGATGAGTGTATTGGACTGATTGTTTAGCGCGTTGCCCTTTTCCCAACGCTTGATGTGTCCTGTCCACGTGCTGCTGATGTTGTCTTGTGTGACGGTGACGTCTGCACCGCCACCAGTTGGTGTGAATCGCTGCTTACCAAGTAAATCAAGCTCTTGATCGCTGACGCTAAAACGTGCGCGTACTTTGTCACGTGCATGGGTTTGCGCAATGGGCATGCCTAAGGTGACAAAGTCCCCTACGTTGATCGTGCGTTTGAGGACTTTTGCACTGCTGGGTGCGTACATTTTTGCTTTGGATTGTTTGCGTTTGATCGCATTGACTTGTTGTTTGATGGCGCGAACTTGGGCGTTGGCTTCGACGACTTGTGGTGTGTTCAGGGTCCCTTTAACGCCCATGTCTTTCAGTGCACGATAGTTACTCTCAGCCGTGAGTTTTGCGGTTCGTAACACCGAATTGGCGGTGGTCAATTGTGCGTTCAGTTGGCTGAGCTGATCGTCAAATTGGGTGTTATCGACGCGGAACAACAATTGGCCTTTTTTGATGGCGTCATCATCGGCAAACGACGACGCGATTTCGACAACGGTTCCGTTTACATTTGAACTGAGGGTACGGATATCGCCTGCTTCTACTATGCCGTTTAATTTGATGGGAATGTTTAATGCGGCTGCACCCACCGATGTGGTTTTAACTCGGGGTGCTTTGTCTGCTGTTTTAATGATCGGCGCTGGCTTCGGCGATTTTTTCAACAGGAAGTTTATGCCGATGGCGCCTAAGGCTAAAATGGCGAGAGTGACCAGTAATTTTATAAAAAAGGCACCGGTGGATGATGTTTTATCGTGTGTGGACGACATGAGATAACCCCTTTATTATAAGCGCTTAACTGTGAATTATTGACACAAGTATACATGATTAAAATACGTCATATACAGCCTGAGCGTGTTCTTTTCATATGTTCGTTAATACCTTACGGTTCTGATTTTTTCAAACTGTAATCCAAAACGCTGGCCAATTGCTTGACGTACGGCTCTTGCATCATGGACTCGTGATCACCAGGCGATGAAATGTGCGTTAGTTGGCCGGTGATGACTTTCTCCCACCCCAGTGTTTCTTTGCGTAATCCTGTCCATTTTAAGGTGCGCATCAATGAATTTTTGATGCGTGACTCTGCACTGATGTACAGCGTGTCGATGTGCAGTGGTTTGGCTTGGTAATTGTCCATCATTGACTTAAAGCCTTTCAGTACTCCCAATGCACGCGCCAAAAATTCAGGACTGAGGGTGTCATTTGAGTACGAGGCCAAATGGTCGATTTGCCGCTTTGTCGGCACGCGTTCAAACTCGGAATATTTGAGTGGAGACTCTGGGTGCATGAGTTTGAAAAAATCGTAAAGCAGTTTGTGTGGTTTGATGCGGCGACTGAACCACTTAAAGTTGGCTTCTGCGTCAATCACTGTAAACCATTGAATTTCATCGCCTTGTTGGATTAGTTGGCGTGCCACTTCGAGTGCAATGACTCCGCCTAATGAATAGCCTGCGATGAGATAAGGGCCTTCAGCTTGTGCCTTTTTAATCGCGTCGATGTATCGCGTAGCCGCCTCTTCAACGCGTATCGATGGTACGCTGTCATCCGTGAGTCCAAAGGCTTGTATGCCGATGATTGGGCGCTCTGTTTGCATGTGTTGAGCCAGTTGAGAGAATCCAAGAGCCAAGCCGTTAATTGGGTGAATGAGAAAGATCGGTGCGTTCTGCCCGACTTTTAACGGCACCAGGCACTCGTGTTTGACCATGCCTTTGCTCAGTGCACTGGCTAGGCTAGCGATGTCTTGTGCATTGAATAACGCGGCAACGGGTAGGTCGATGTTGAGTTCATCTTGAATGCGTTTGGCTAAGCGCACCGCAATGAGTGAATGCCCACCGATGTCAAAGAAATTATCAAACACGCCAATTTGCTCAATGCCCATTATGTCTTGCCAGATCTGCGCAAGCTGCACTTCCAGCTTATTGCGCGGCGCGACGTAACTGTCTTGATCTAGATCAAAGTTCGGCAGTGCATTGAGGTCCACTTTACCATTGTCGGTTTGGGGCCATTCATCGATGCTGACAAACAGTGCAGGCACCATGTAATCCGGTAAGTGCTCGGACAAGTCTGCACGCAACTGCCCTGAGCTGACATCGTGATCACACTGAGTGTAGGCAATGAGCTGTTTGTCGCCGTGTTGATCGTCTTTTGCCAGCACCAGTGCTTCTTGTATGTAGTTGAGCTTTGACAGTTTTGATTCAATTTCACCCAGTTCGATGCGATGACCACGGATTTTTACCTGTTGGTCGATGCGCCCTAAATACTCCAATCGTCCTGTGTGGTTATGAACGGCAAGATCGCCAGAGGCATAACACGTCAGTTGATCACGCGTGAAGAAGCGTTCAGCAGTTAATTCGGGGCGTCTCAAATAACCGTGCGACACGCCCAGTCCTGATACCAATATTTCACCTAAGAAACCCGGTGCAACAGGGCGTTTGTGTTGATCGACCAGTTGGATGTGTAGGTCCGGCAGGGGGTAACCAATGATGCTGGCGTCTTGCGTTAAGTCGTCCTCATCGATAATGTGATAGCTTGCATGAACGGTGGTTTCAGTAATGCCATACATGTTGACTAACGTGGTGTTGTGCAGAGGGTGTTTCGTAACCCAGCGACTGAGGGCGTTGATGTTCAGTGCCTCGCCTCCAAAGATGACATAGCGTAACGACAGCTCGTTTGACGCATGCGCTTGATCTTCATCGATTAGCTGAGTGAACGCCGAGGGAGTTTGGTTTAATACGGTGACCCGTTTGTGTTTGAGCTCATTGTAAAAGGCGGTGGGTGAGCGTGCCACGTCATTTGGAATGATGACCAGTTCGCCAGCATGATACAACGCTCCCCAGATTTCCCATACAGAGAAGTCAAATGCACATGAGTGATACAGCGTCCACACGTCTTGGCTGGTGAATTGGAAGACCGGTTGCGTTGTGCTGAGTAAGCGCGCCGCATTGATATTGCTGACTAAGCAGCCTTTAGGTTGGCCCGTCGTGCCGGATGTGTAAATGATGTAGCAGGTGGCGTCGTCGGCGATCTCTGGTACGGCTAAGTTATCCACGCGTTGAGATTGGATCGCTGTCACGTCTTGATCCAAAGAAATTAAAATGTCAGGGGTATTAATTGATGCCCCATTTAACAAGCTGCTTGTAGAGACGAACGCGTGTGCTTGGCTGTCTTTTAAGATGTAATTAACACGCTCAGCAGGTGAGTGCGGGTCCAATGGTACGTACGTCGCATTGAGCTTCATCACCGCCAAGATACTGACGATCATTTCAATGGAACGGTCTAAATAGAGGCACACCAAATCGTGTTCACGCACACCACGTGCGGACAAATGATGCGCGAGACGGTTTGAATGTTCGTTGAGTATTCGATACGACAGACGTTCGTCGCCTAGCGACAGCGCGGTCTTATCGCCGTACATGGACGCGTTGCGTGTGAAGCTGTGAATTAACGAGGGGTAACTCAACTCCATTGCGCTTAGTACCGTTTTAGGAATTGAGGTTTCTTCATCGGGCAACACAAAACGATACTGCAGTATGTGCTGTTCGTTCGCTAATATTTGTTCGCACAATTGTTCGAAGCGTTTAAAAAATTGTTTTTCTTGGAAGTCTTTTTTGTTGTAACGCAACTCAAAGGTGACTGTTTTATCAACAGTGATCATCAGCTGCACGCTGTTTTCAATTTCGAGCGGGGTGAATGTATGAAATGAATCAATGGCGTCTGTGTTGACGTGATTCATGTACTGCAAAATATTAAAGACGAACTGCAGTCCCGATGTGTCCGTAAGCGATGCTTGCTTGGACAATGAAATGGCGCGATGAGGCTTGCTTAATTCGTTCAGTGCTAAAATTTCAGCGTACAGTTTTGTGATGGATTCAATGTCGCCACTGCTGATTTTGTGCTGTGGAAAAATAAATGGCGGTGATTCTGCCAAGCATCCAATAGTGTTGGAAAATTCAGGTATTCGTCCGTTGAGTGTGTCTCGAATGATGAAGTCTTGCTCACACCGATAATAGTGAGCAATTAATAACCCATACACTGATTTGAACAATATTTGTGGTGTGATGCGCTGATTGAAACAGTGTTTCTTAATGGCTTTAGTGAGCGATTCATCAAATACGTGTGAGGATTGAACCAGTCCCGATTCTTGGCTTGGGTGTTTGTGTATGATCTGATGGTTGCTCAGTGCTTGTTTCCAAAATTGAAGCGTTTCAGGCTGGTCGTAACGCGCTCTGGAATATTGAACGTATGACAAGAAATTGTCGTCTGCTGCAACTGTACGCTCATTCGCAGCGTGCTTCATTAACAAAATTCCACTCATGCCATCGATGAGGATGTGATTTGCCGCTAGGAAGTGATAATGACGTGTCTGATTCAGCTTAAGAACATATACTCGAATCAATTCATCGTCGTCTAAATTGTATTTTGTCAGGCACTCTTTTCGTGCATACGTAATGACGTCATCGTCGCTCATCTGTTGGTCACTGACGTCGAAATAATTCAGCGCAATGTCTGCGTCGTGTCGAATGGCGAGATAGGCGGAATCGGATGACATGTTATCAGCAGGGATCAGTTTTCCGCGTAATACCGAATAGTGTTTGACCGTGTCTTTGAGGCGTTGAGAGTAAGATTCAAGGTTAAAGTGCTCGGAGTCGGTAAAATAGCCAGCGCCAATGTTGTTTGACAATGTATCTGGATTGATAAGCGCATTCAGATAAAAATCTTGCATGGTCGCGGGCAGAGGGTGGCATGACTCGTATTCTGCGTCATCGAGTTGTAAACGCTTGAACAGTTGTTCAGATGTGGATAACTCAATTTGATCAATGTATTGATCGTTGTTCAGCGTGCTCATAGCCTGATATATGTTGCTAAGCTGGTCGGATAAGTTATCCAAGGTTTCAGGTGTGAATAAGTCGCTGTTGTATTCGAACGCCCCGTGCAGCTCGCCATTTTGCTCAAAGAAAAACAGCGTTAAATCGTATTTGGCAATGCATTGATTTGGATTGAGTTGAGAGATTTCAAGCGATTCAAAGCGGTTGAGTATCTCTGAATGTGCATTGCCTAAGTTTTGCAATGCAAATCCAACTTGTGCAATGGGTGGATAGCTTGGGTGACGCGGTATTTTTAACTGTTCGATGATGAGTTCTGCCGGCACTTGTTGATTTGCGAGCGCATTGAGAACGGTGTCTTTTGTGTGCTGTATTAGATCACTGAGTCGTTGGTTTTCTGTGTTTAACCGAAGAATCATTGGGTTAACGAAAAAGCCAATCAGGTGCTCGGTTTCAACATGGGTTCGTCCTGCATTAGGTGATCCGATGATGACGTCTCGAGTTTGTGCAAAGCGCGATAATAAGATGCTGTATCCAAGTAACAGCGTCATAAATAGCGTGGCATTGTGCTTGCTTGAAAACGTCTCCAACTGAGTGCGCATCGACGCATCGAGTGTGAAACGATGCAGCATGCCATTGAACGTTTGCTCGGCGGGTCTTGGGTAATCCGTGGGCAATCTCAGTATGTGAGGCGCGTCTTTAAGCTGGGTTAACCAGTAGTCAATTTGAGGTTGTGCCGATTGAGCCAACCACGCACGTTGCCACATGCTGTAATCCGCGTACTGAATATTCAAAGTTGGCAGCTGAACTGGTCGCTGCGATTGGTGCGCTTGATAGCTTTCGAACAACTCGTGCAGAATGATGTTGAGTGACCAGCCATCGGACACAATGTGATGCATGGTCATGAGCAACAACGAGTGATCTGAGGTGTACTTAATAAGCTTAATTCGCGCCAACGGTGCCTGTGTTAAATCAAACGGCGTGTCGACCTCATGTTGCGCGACTTGGTGCGCATGGCGCATTTGCTCATCGTGCGATAGACCATCCACTTCGTGATATTCAATGAGCGGCGAGGGCGCGGACGGTTGTATGAATTGAAAAGGCTGGCCGTCTTCATCCGTTAAGAATTGAGTGCGTAACACTTCGTGACGCTGGCAAATGGTTTGCAGGGCGTATTCAAGGCTGTCGAGTTGGATCTCGCCTTTTAATTGCAAGGCCACCGGCATGTTGTATGCGCTGATGCCTAAGTGCAATTGTTCGACCAGCCATAACTGCTCTTGAGCGTGGCTGAGCTTTAATGTGTGTGAGCGATCGGCAAGTGAAATGGACGGGATGATGAACTCGCCGTCGGCTTGTTTTTGGTCGATGATGCGTGCCAGTGCGTCAATGGTGGCGCTGGTGAATAAATCGTTGAGTTGCAGTTCGACTTCAAATTGATCTCGGATGCGTGATGCCAATTTGGCAGCCGTTAACGAGTGACCACCCAGTTCGAAGAAGTCATGCTGGATGCCGATGTCGTCTACATTTAATAACTCTTTCCACAGATCAATCAGTGCGCTTTGAGTCATTGTTCTGGCTGGTACGTACTGTGTTTCGATCTGCGGTTCCGGCAACGCGTTGGTGTCGATTTTTCCATTGGGAGACAGCGGCCATGCGTCAATGGTCACGGCATGGCTGGGCACCATGTATTGCGGAAGCTGAGTTGCTAAGGATTGTTTCCAATCAGGGGGCAATGCGTTGTTCGCGTGTGGTCGAACATAGGCCACCAACTGTTCGTTGTGAACGGTGACCAATGCCGAGTCGATGCCTGGTAAGTGCGCCAGTTGGGTTTCAATTTCGCCGGGTTCAATGCGCAAACCGCGAAGTTTTAGTTGCTTGTCCATTCGACCAATAAACACCAACTCACCATCTGAGTCGTACGTCACCAAGTCGCCGGTGCGATACAGCGTGCCTTTAGAGAACGGATTGTCAATAAACACTTGCTCGTTGGCATTGGAACGATTGATATAACCGGCGCCCACACCTTCGCCACCGATGAGCAGCTCACCTGGAATGCCAGCGGGTAATAAGGTGAGGTTGTCATCGACGACGTATACGCGGACGTTGTCATTGGGTTTCCCAATTGGAACGCTGCGTTCAAGGAACGCATGTGGGTCGACCACGCGATAAAAACACGCAATGTCGGTGCACTCGGTGGGGCCATACATGTTGACGATCTGAGCATTTGTGCTGTCTTGTTCTAGCCAATCAATGAGTGCGTTCATACGGATGGACTCGCCACCAAACAACACAAGTCTTAATGACATCAGTGTGTGTGTTCGAGCGCTGTCTTCAATCAGTGGATAGAACGCACTGGGTGCGCAATTGATAACGGTTGCTTGGTGCGTGTGAATCAGTTCTTGAAGGTGCTCAACGTCGTGATGATTGTTGTCTGGGAACGTCAGTCGCCCGCCCGATAGCAATGGCGCAAAAAAATTCTTTTGGGTTAAATCAAATCCTGAGGCAGAAATGACGAGATGATTGTCGTGTTCGGAGAAGGAGAATTCCTTGCAATACCATTGCAGTAAATTAATTTCTCCACGCACTTTGACGGCCGTTGCTTTTGGTTTTCCAGTCGAACCCGAAGTGTAAATGGTGTAGAACAAATCGTCTAAATCGGTTTGTACGTCTGGCTGAGTGGTGGGATAATTTCCCGCATGAATGTAAAAGCTGGAAGACGATTCATCCAGCATAATGCATTGGCTGGATTCGATGTCGAGCGCATTGCTTAAATGTTCGCTGGTGATCAAGCAACTGATGTTTGCGTCATCTAAGATGTAGGTAATGCGTTCGATTGGATAGTTTGGATCAATTGGAATGTAGCAAATACTGGCTTTGACCAAACTTAACAAGCCCACCATGAAATCAAACCCTGCTGGTAAATACACGGCGACTTTGTCGTGTTTTGACATGCCTTGAGCTATTAAATGATGTGCCAGCTGGTTGGCGAGTGAGTGCAGCTGAGAGTGGGTGTGTGTGTGGTTTAAATGCGTGATCGCGATGTTGTCCGCGTAGATTTGTGCGCACTGGTCTAACCACTGACTCATTGAGTGATGCTGGTATGGCGCAGCGGTGGGTTTGATCCCTGGAGCTTCACCATCAAGTAGTAAACTTAAATTTTGTAAGCGATTTTCACCAGATAGAATTTGTTGACTGATGTGTTCCATGCGTTCGAGTAACTTTAGATCGTTCCACGTGGACGAATGGTACAATAAATCAATATTGACTTGCTTGTTGGCTTGCCGTGTCACTACATGGATTGCGTTTTCTAAGTAGAGGTTAAGTTTCTATGGGTGCCAAG
>JBCDEX010000013.1:0-16764 GCA_039178995.1 Pseudomonadota bacterium
GAAAAAAATCACGATCGTCAGTTTGAAAAACGGCAAGAAAAAACACTCGTCGGTATTTTCATACAGCAACATCAAAGTAAATTCACCGATTTCAGACTCTGAATTCACCAAGGCAAAATTACAACAATGAAGCAGTTGATTTGGTTGTCCAGTCTGGGATTGTTAACGACTAGCGGTGTGTGCTCTGCACTGGATCCGCTGTTCGAATACGACACCGAGACAACGCAAGCGGTTCAGAAAGAAAAATCGTTGAGCAATGAATTCTCGCTATACAGTAAATTCTCTCTTGAAGGAAAGGATGTCGGAGAGCCGCGTCATCTGAAAACCGAGCTGAGCAGCGATTACGACAAGACGTTTGCCAATGATGTGCAGGTCAGTGTCGGCGGCAAGGCCTCGGTGGACGTGGCGAATGAGTTGTATCGGCACGATTGGAATGAGGCAACGGATGAGACGTACAAGACCAACGTGGAACTCAAGCAAGCGTGGGTGAAAGTCCCCTTGAGTGAGCGTGCAAGTCTGAAAGCAGGGCGCCAAGTCGTGGCTCTGGGTAATTCCGATTTTTATAAGAACATGGACGTCGTTAACCCCATCGATTTGCGTTACCCGGGAACGGTGCGCTTAGATCAATTGCGTTTGCCAAAAGGAGCGATGGTGTACCAATACGAGAAACCCCAAGACACCAATTCAGATGCGCTGGTGAATGGCTATGATGTGTCACTGGTGTATGGGTTTGAAAATCGCTTCGATGAACTGCCACCGCATGGCTCGGATTTTGCGTTGCAGCCAGTGCCGGTTAAACGCAAGCAAGCGAACAATCTTAACGGCTCAGATGTCACGCTGCACGTCACGTACGAGGCACTGGGGCTGGAAAACCAAGCCATGCTCAGTCGTCACTATCATGCAACGCCGCGTATTACACAAACGCCATTGGGTACACTGGAGTCGGATCATCTACGTGTGAATCAAGTGGGTTTATCGAGTAAGTTCATTGGCAAACGCACTGAATTGTTTGTTGAGTCGAGTGTGCTCAAAGTCGATGACGACGACGTGAAAAAAACCAAAGCAAATCACATTGTTGGTGTGGCGTACAACGGATTTAAAAACACGCGCATCAGTGCGGAAGGGTTTGCCAACAACTTTGACAACTACGATCAAGCCGCCATAAATGTGAATCGAAGTTTTAACAACGGCAGTTTAAATGCGGGTGTGAATTACGTGCACACAGACTATGACGATGCAGGCGACAGTACCTTGGCGTCTGCGTATATGACCTATGAGCATAACGATCAGGTGACGGTGCGATCAAAGGCGGTTCACTTTACCGCATCCGACGACAGTCCAACGAAGGCATGGGCCGACAATGATTTTGTTGATGTCAACGTGAGTTATTCGTTTTAGAAGGTGTTGTGTTAACGAAACAACCAAGAGGGGAGTGCAACAAGCGAGATTGAATTCAGTACTTGTTGTGGTACCAATTTTTTGACACAGTCCAATCGTGAGTCAGGCTGATAAACTCGGCTTGTGATGAGTTGGCATGCGTGTCAAATACGACGTCCGCATCGTCAGGGATGATGCCCACTGGTTTGGGCGGTGCAGGTTTGTACGAATTAAGAATCTGGTTTTTCTTGTTGTACTTGTGTGACATGAGTTGGCTTAAATGGCCGTTTCCGATCTGTTTCAAAACACGCTCCTTTTCAAAGTGATGATTCGTTCGATATCATGAGCTGGGCGCTAAACGAACGAGCAAAATAAAAGGCCGTATGGCGATGTTCATGCTGAGTAATAGCCTGTCTCTACTTATAGAATAGTATCAAATGTGGGCGAATGTTATGTTTTTGAACAATACCGACTATCGGTTGACGTAGCGTTGCGTTTCACAGCGCGAAACCTCTGTTGAAGATCGTCTTTAACTGTTGGGGGGATAATGGGTCGAGCATGAAGGGGCGAGCGCATCATGTTAATGGTGTGCGCGCAAGCTGACTGTCACACCCTGCAATTGAGCTAACAGGGTGTGACATTGAACAAAGAGAGCGTTTTACTCTGGCTTAATGACTTCCCAGCCTTCAGTTTGGCTGAAAAAATCGGTGTTGTGCGGGTCGTTACCAGTTAAGACATTGGGATCATTTAAATTCCATGTCCTTGATCCGTTGCTTTGTCGAGGCGCTGTTTGCATATTAAACAACACATTCGGAGCACTTGAGTCGAGCTGTGTGGGTTTGTTCACTTCCCAGTTGTGCGTTGTAACGGTAAAGTCAGCGTTGGCGTGACCTTCAAATACAACATTAGCGTCCTCAGGGATGATGCCCACGGACTTGGGTGGTGCCGGTCTGTACGAATTAAGAATCTGACGCTTCTTATTGTACGGTTGCGACATAAGGTGGTTTAAATTGCCTTTTCCTAAATGTTTCAAAACACGCTCCTTTTCAAGATAATGGTGTGTTCGATATAACGAGCATGGCTCGACACGAACGTCCCTAACAAAAGGCGATGCGATGTAGATCACACCGTGTAACAAGCATACTTCTACAACTATTCAATCAGCATACCATTAAATTTTGGTAAATGTTAAGCGTTTTTTTACAATTGAGCCAAATGGCTTTGTCTGAGGTGCGTACATTGACGCAATGCAGCATTAATACCTTTGCACACACGTTACGAAAATCTGACGCTTGCCGTCAGAAATAGGGCCGCGTTATTGGCAAGGCGCTGTTGCTGAAGCGTTTTGGATCACAGCAGCGGACTTAAGTTTGATCGTCAACGCGTGCGGTTGGCGCATTACGCTTGACCGAATCTCGGCCGTTTTCTGCGCCTTTTTTATCGGCATAGCCCTGAGAGCTTAAAATCACTTGATGGTTCGCCGCTTTTAAATTGAAAAACCATTTTCCGCTTTTGCCTTCAAAAATGTCGTATTGAGCGTCGTGTTCAGCGTTTTTTTGCACCGATGCAATGCCGTTGGTGGCACTCGATTTGCCTTTGTAGCCTTCCGACGCGCCGATGTTCTCACCGTTGCCCGCTTTCAGTCTAAAACGAAACTCACCGCCTTTGTCTTTGTACAATTCAAATTTTGCTGCCATTGCGTGTCTCCATTGTTATGTTATTTATCGGTACGTCATTGAACCGTTAAGCGTTTGAACAGTAAAGATTATGTTATGTGTCGTTTAATTTCAAGACGTTCTTTATGGCGTGTGAATGGATGAATCTCACTGTACCGATTGACGTAGGCTGTGTCTGTGACGAATGTCACATTCAAAGGGCGTGTTATTTAAATGGCTCACAATGTGCATGTTTGATGATACGAATAAGGCTTGAAACAGATTGGTTTAATCGTGATCTTTCCCAATCTTTAACGCCCATTTTTGGATGAGGCTTTTCAGGTACTACGGCTCACTGCCTCGACTTTAAACTCACGCGAAATTGCAGAGCTTCTTGTACATGCTGCCGGTTAATGTGTTCAACTTGATCAAAGTCTGCAATGCTGCGTGCGACTTTCAACATGCGGTAATAACCGCGCATGGAGACGCTCAGTGTGTCGAGGGTGTTGATGAACCAGTCGTGATCGTCTTTGCTTAACATGCAATGTTGTTTAATTTCCTCTTGTTCCAAGTCCGAGTTGGACTTTCCTTGGCGCGTCAGTTGCGTTTGATGTGCTCGGATGACGTTTGCTTGCAGTTCAGCACTGCTCATGGGCGTGTCGGTGGTGGCGCTGTTTAATGCGGTTAAACTCACGGGCTGTATGAACAGTTGAATGTCGATGCGATCCAGCAATGGCCCTGAGAGTTTGTTTTGGTAACGCTCAATTTGGTCTGGGCTGCAACGACAGGGTGTGGACGTTCTGTAGAATCCGCAACGACATAAATTCATCGCGCCAACCAGCATCACGCGCGAATTAAAACGCATTTTGTGCGCGGCTCGATTGATCACAATGTAGCCCGACTCAAGAGGTTCGCGTAAGGTCTCCAGTACGTGTCGGCTGAACTCGGGCATTTCGTCTAAAAACAACACGCCGTTGTGTGCGCGTGATATTTCACCCGGTCTGGGGGGAGAGCCTCCGCCGACTAACGCGACCGATGACGCGCTGTGGTGTGGGCTGCAAAATGGGCGTTGCAGGGTGAACTCGGTGTGCTGCGAATCGAGGCTTAAAATACTCGCTGTATCGATGGCGTCGCGGATGCTCATCGGTGGCAAGATGCTGGGCAAGCAATGCGCCAGTAAGGTTTTTCCACTGCCGGGTGAGCCTGCCATGAGTACGTGGTGGCGTCCGGATGCGGCAATGCATAGGGCGCGTTTGGCGATGGTTTGTCCTTGTACGTACTGAAAGTCGTGGGTGTATTTAGGCAATGGAGGCGGTACGTAGTCAACGGTTGCTAAGGCACGAGCGCCATTGAGGTGCGCACACACTTCCAATAAATGACGCGCGCTGTGAATGACACACGCGACATTGAATGAGGCTTCCTGTTGGTTGTCGCTGGGGATGATCAATGCTCGGCCGTCTGAGTGGCACGACACGGCGGACGGCAGCGCCGCACGCACCGGGCGCACGTCGCCGTTGAGTGATAACTCACCGAGAAATTCCAAGCCATCCAATAACTCCCCTGGAACTTGATTGGAGGCGACCAAAATGCCGATGGCGATGGCTAAATCGTAACGCCCGCCTTGTTTGGGCAGCTCGGCAGGCGCAAGGTTGATGGTGATGCGGCGCTGAGGAAACTCAAAGTGTGAGTTGATTAAGGCGCTGCGCACGCGGTCTTTGCTTTCTTTGACCGCCGTTTGCGCGAGCCCCACGATGTTAAAGGCGGGAAGTCCGTTGGATAAGTGCGTTTCAACGGTGACGAGCGGGGCATCGGTGCCGTATTGTGCTCGGCAATAGGTCATGGCGAGGGACATGTCGTGCTCCTTAGTGTGTTTGATGGGGCTAGGATTGATTGAGGGTGAGTCCGCTGAATTAAGCAACGAAGGTCATTCAGACGATACCGCGTTCTCAATCCATTGACCGTGCGTTTGATCACACGCGATGGCGCAACTTATTGCGTTATTTTGCAGTTTACGTGTTTAATCACTCGATGGTTTCCGTTAATATCCGCAGCGTGCGCGTTCTCATGATGGTGTGTGACCGCCCAATAACAAAGGCTAGAGATTATGATGTTACGAATGGCATGGGTGTTGATTGCATTCAACGTGTTTTTATTATCAGGGTGTGTGACGATGATGGGCAACACGCCGCGTACCAATGCTGACAAGGCGTTGGCGGTGTTGGATAACTTTAACACGGGTGAGACACGCACTTTGTCGTACGTGAATCCAAAAATCTACGTTCAGCACAATAAGGCCATGGGCGGTAACTTTGATGGATTGAAGAAGGTATTGTCGGGCGCAAAAGACAAAGGATACGCGCAAGAAACGCAGCGAATTTTAGAAGACGGCGAATTTGTGGTCATGCACTCAAAATACAACATAGATGGCCCTAAGGCAGGGTTTGATGTGTTTCGCTTTAAAGACGGTTTGATCGTCGAGCAATGGACGGGATTGGCGGATGAGAGCAAGCCCAATCGCAGCAAACGCACGCAGTTTGATGGTGAAACGACAATCAGCGACGTTGAAAAAACGGACGCTAATAAAACCATCGTTCGCAACTACGTGAACGACGTGTTGATCAAGGAAAAGATTGACATGTTGGCGCACTACATCAACGCCGATAAACTTCAGCAGCACAACCCATTAATGGGTGACGGATTGGATGGCATGGGTTTGATGTTGTTGTATTTACGCGACAATAAATTGGTGATGAATTACAAAAAGCTGAATAAAGTCATCGGTGAAGGCAACTTTGTATTCACCATGGGCGAAGGCGAGTTTGGGAAAAATGAACCATCAACGTATTACGATTTATATCGCTTAGAAGACGGTAAAATTGTCGAGCATTGGGATGTGATTCAATCCAACAGCAAGTCGGATTGGACAACGAAACAATAATACGCAGTCTTGCGATACAACAAGCCGGCATTTGGTTCACACCAATGCCGGTTTTTTTGTATTTGTTGATGTGTTGTGTATGAGCTCTTCATTGCGTAAAGTTGGGGCTATGGTCAGACGTTAACACAGGAGTGGTTGAATGAAGCGGCGGGTGAAGGAATACATTCAAATGAGCTTTGTGATGGGCATTGCGATGTGTTTGACGTCGTGTATGTTATTCGATGAAGCTAAGGTATCGATCGATGTGCTCCACACACAGATCACAGGTGTCGAGCAAATCAGCACACAGACGCAAACGTTCCATGGCATTCCCTATGCCCAGCCTCCGATTGGCGCATTGCGTTTCGCAGAGCCAAAACCATTCAATGTGTTCACCCAAACGACGTCATTTGATGCCTCTAAACAAGAACCCAGCTGCATTCAAGCGAGTCATTTTATGAAAGTGAGGATTGTCTGACGCTGAACATCACACGACCAAGTCGTATCGATAAACCATTGCCAGTGATGGTGTGGGTGTATGGTGGCGGCTTTATGGGAGGCGGCACCAATGTGCCTGCTTATGATCCGTCGTTATTGGCCAATGACCAGCAGGTCATTGTGGTGTCGATGAATTATCGCATGGGTTTGTTTGGCTTTTATTCACACAAGTCGATGCGGAAAAATGCGACGCAACGTGCGGTGGGTAATGTTGGTTTATTGGATCAAGTACTGGCATTGAAATGGGTGAAACAGCACATTGCGGAATTTGGCGGTGATGCCGATAACATCACCTTGTTTGGGCAATCTGCGGGCGGGGTCAGTGCGTGTTTGCATTTGGCATCGCCGATGACAAAAGGGTTGTTTCATAAAGTCATTATGCAAAGTGGGTCGTGTGGTTATCCGACGGTGAGTCAACGCGAGGCATTTGTGCACGGTGAACGACTGGCTAAATTGCTCGGTTGTGAGGAAGGTGGACTTGCGTGTCTAAGGCGTTACAGCATCAAGGAGTTAAAGAAAAAAATAATCGAGTCGAAGGTCGACACATCCATTTATTCAAGCGTGCATCAGCGCGCACTGCCTCGAGTAGCGGTCGTTGATGATTATTATTTAAGCTCGTATCCCTTAGATACGTTGGTTAAGTCTGATGTGCCAGAGATTCCTGTTTTGTTGGATTTTACAAAAAATGAGGGCAGTATATTTTTGACGTCGAACCGACTTACGATTCCGAAAACGGAAGCGGAGTATCAAATGTATTTGAAAAACGAAGTGGGAGAGTCGTGGCAAGAGGTGTATGAACACTATCCCGTTGAGAAGGATGCAGTCAAGGCAATGGCGGATTTTGTCGGCGATAGGTCGTTGTCATGCGGGGTTATAAAAACAGCGGATTCACTGAATAAAAACAACCGAGCTGTGTACGCCTATGAGTTTGATTTAGATGCGGACGATGCCTTGTTCAAATTGTATTTGGCACTGATCTCGGGTAAATACCTAGGCGATATTGGCTCGTTTCATTCCATAGACGTGGCGTATGTGTTTGGAAAAAGCCCCGTCATTAAACTGGCGGATGAGGATAAAAAGGTGTCTCGTCGCATCAGGGAGATGTGGGGCTCATTTGCCACTTCAGGTGTTCCGTCTTATAGCGACAGTAATGATCAGCCTGCTGCATTGGTGAAGTACGATCGTAGCAGCCAGAAAGTGAATGTGGTGTCACGCAAAGTGGTGACAGGAGATTGGCAGGTTAAGCGTAAAAAGTGCGACGTGATTGAGCGTGTCGCTCCTCTGACGTTCAGTTATGAAATAGAGTGATTGTGTGGCAGTTTATGAGGCAGGGTTTTTATGTAATACAGTTTCCATAACGTTGTAACCAAAAAAAGCCGCTTGAATGATCAAGCGGCTTTTTTGATAATAGATCGTTTATTTTTTTGCGTCAGCGTTTACAGGTGGCTCGATCTTACCTGAGCTGTCGACTTTATCGATTCTCAACTTACCCACGCGAACGCGTTGTGGGTGATAGCCGACCGGTAAGCTGGCAACTTCTTTTGCGGTGTCAAATGAAATGACCGAGACACGGTTTTGTTGGCTGATGGATACATAACAGTATTTGCCGTCTGCGCTTTCAGTTGACCAGTACGGTTTTGCGCCGAGCGAGTCTTCAGACAAACGAATGATTTTGTAATCAAAGGTGGCGCGATCAACAATCGCTGCGTAGCCCGACATCGTGCCTGCAACACATAATTTGGTGCCATCAGAATTCATGGCCAAACCGTGATGCGCTGAGTTTAATTGATATCCCCAACCGCTCAGCTTTTTGATGTCGTCCGGAATGGGAAGGTCCATTTTACGTGTGATTTTTTGGAGCTTGGTGTCGTACTCAAAGAAGCCGTGGAAAAATGAGATTTGCAAATACACAAAGCGACCATCCGGTGCAATCGCCATGGGTCTAACCGCGCTGTCGATCCAAGGGAAACCAAACTCTTTGAGTTTTTCTTTCATGTCTACGCGTTGCAGTATTTTGTATGTTTTTGCATCGACTACTTGGAAGTAACGTTTTCCTTTTAGCCAATCCAACCACGGTGAGGTGGTTTGCACATATACTTTACCGATGCTTGCATGGTAGATGTATTTTCCATCGTGCGAGTAGCTGTTTTCATGTGGCTGATCACCCGATTCAATGTTATTGATGATTTTGCCTGTCTCGGTGTCGATGACGTGTACTTTTTTGGCGGTTGATGCCGATACCAAAAATACTTTGCCGTCGGGTGAGATGGCGGCATGATCTGAACGAACGCCTTCAACTGGTGTGCGCCATTTGATTTTACCCGTGTTGACGTCCAACGCGATCGCATCTGCAAAGCTGGGGCGTGAAATGAATAAGTAGTTGCCGTCTTTGGACGGGAACATGTCGTCGACCATTTGGTCGTGTCCTTCGCCGATCACATTGCGAATAAAGGTCGATGAAATACGACGCTTTAAGGTGCTGTTCATCTCTTTCATGCGTTCTTCTTTATCAGGAACAGCGTTGATTCGCTTAAGACGCTTGTATGTGTGCGGGTCGTAAATGTCGATGGTGCCATCCCAGTTGTTGCCGATGACAATCGCGTCTCTCAAATCGGAGTTTGAAACATTCGCAGTACTGCTTGTGCTGCTGTGTGCAAACGCAGACAGTAATAGCAGCGGTAACGTGAGTAATAAACGAGCATTCATAATGTGTGTCCTTTAATAATTATTCGTTATTTTATGGAATATTTTTTTGGTAATCCACAGTCTCTACAATGGGTTAAATGAATATCAGCTATCATCATGAATGATGCGATTGCTCTAATTCTTTAAGCTGCTGTGACAGTTCGTCTAACTGAGTGCGGGTTTTTTCCAGCATCAAACACTGCGCATCAAATTCTTCTCGGCTGACTAAGTCCATTTTACGCAATCCCGATTCCAGCAGAATGCGCACACTGGCTTGAATCTCTTCTTTGCTCTGATCGATGAATTCACCCGACATGATTTTGTCCGTTAAGGTGTGTTTTAGAGGTGTCAATAACGCATCCAATGCGAGTTTTTGAAAGCCAATCATTGACGCTGTGCTCCTAGGGTGATTGAAATCATGGTGAGTGCGTATGGCTATGAAGCTCAAGCATGTTAATGATCGTAATTATGCAACAAAACAGCGGCTGTTGACATGGTTCACGTCATATATTTGCAAGCGCCTTATTTTGGTGCGTGCAATGTTAATTTTAGTGCGTTGTTAATATACGCCATTGTCTATGTTCGTTTTTAACAATTGAAATAATGATCTAAGTTGTTATATATCATTATACTAGCAGCATAAATTATAAACTGGCATGTAACTTGCAATTACTTCGGTAAGCGCACCATCTAATTGGAGGCGATTATATTTTATAACGATGATTATTCTTAGGGGAATGCAAACCATGAACACGTTTTCAACCATCCGCAGGCTGATGAGTATGGCCTGTATCTTACAAGCATGTTGGCTGCTCAGCGCATGTGGATCAAAAACAGACACCACTGCAAAAACGACCACGGTGACACCTGCGGCGGCCGAAAAGAGCGCGCCTACGCCTAAGAGCGACGATGTGATCAAAGTGGGTGTGTTGCATTCGTTGTCGGGCACGATGGCCATCAGTGAAACCACCTTGAAAGATACGGTGTTGATGATGATTGAAGATCAAAATGCCAAAGGCGGATTATTGGGTAAAAAATTAGAAGCTGTGGTGGTTGATCCTGCTTCGGATTGGCCATTGTTCGCTGAAAAAACCAAACAACTGTTAAGCAAAGACAAAGTGGATGTGATTTTCGGATGTTGGACATCCGTGTCTCGAAAGTCTGTGTTGCCGGTGCTTGAAGAGCTCAATGGCTTGTTGTTCTATCCCGTTCAATACGAAGGGGAAGAGTCGTCGAAAAACGTATTTTATACGGGCGCTGCGCCAAACCAGCAAGCCATTCCTGCGGTGGATTATTTGATGGAGCAAGGCGTTAAGCGCTGGATCCTTGAAGGTACCGATTATGTGTATCCGCGTACAACGAATAAAATTTTGGAAGCGTATTTAACCAGTAAAGGCGTTGCAAAAGAAGACATCTCAGTTAACTACACACCGTTTGGTCATTCAGATTGGCAAACACGTGTGTCTGAAATTAAGAAATTTGGCACAGTAGGGAAAAAAGCAGCCGTGGTTTCAACCGTTAATGGCGATGCGAACGTTCCGTTCTATAAAGAGTTGGCAAACCAAGGCGTTAAATCAACCGACATTCCGGTGGTGGCGTTTTCAGTGGGCGCAGAAGAATTATCAGGGTTTGATACCGCGCCATTGGTTGGGCATTTGGCGGCATGGAATTATTTCCAAAGCGCAGAAGGCGATGCGAATGCGGCGTTTATTGCGAAATGGAAAAAATACATTGGCAACGATAAGCGTGTGACCAACGATCCGATGGAAGCCACTTACATTGGGTTCAGCGCCTGGGCAAAAGCGGTTGAAAAAGCAGGATCTACAGACGTCGATAAAGTACGTCAATCCATGTACGGGATTAAAGTGCCTAACTTGACCGGTGGCATTGCGGAAGTGTTGCCAAATCATCATTTCACAAAACCCGTGTTGATTGGCGAAATACAAAGTGACGGTCAGTTTGAAATTGTGTCTAAAACCAGCGAAGTGGCAGGGGATGCGTGGACGGACTTTTTACCTCAAAGCGCCACCATGATCTCAGACTGGAAAGACCCTAAGATCAATTGCGGTAATTACGATACAGAGAAAAAAGCATGTAAAGGACAAGCGTTGTAACGCGTCCATTCATACGTACGATTCATCGTACGATCAAGGATGATGCATGGGGTTGGCTATGAAATTTAGTCAACCTCATGCATCATTTTCAATTCTGAGTTTATATTGGGAAACACCAATGTATGTTATTGAAGACCATCGATATGAAATGTAAATCAATCAAGTTAATGTTACTGGCCTTATTCAGCGTGTTGTTTCATACGCAGCCAGTGTGGGCAAGCAGCAATGTGTCATTTAATGCAGCCATTGATCAGCTTGTACAAGATAATTTTGACGTCAAACGTCAAGGCATCGAGGCGCTGTCGTCAGCCGACGGCACATCGGTGTTTATTATGTTCGATGCCATGTTGAATGGCCATTTGTATCATCACCCTGACTCGAATCAGGTGTATGTTAAAGAGAATGCCTCGTCAAATAAAGCGTTGCACATTGTCTCGCTTACGGACACAAAGACTGTTGAGATAGCTGAGGGCAGTCCATTAAAGAAAATTCGCGTCAACAACAATTTGCGTTCCAGATTACAAGAGCTCATCGCCATAAAAGGCTTAACCGTTGATGACATCGACATCAAGAAAAAAGTCGTCCGAGAATTCATTCGTGCTCCCAAAGTGGAACATGTACAACATTTAGAATCAGCGTATGTAGGAGAAACCAATTCGTCGCTCAAAGCGTTGCTTAACATCGCCATTGCGTCCGCAACGCTCAATGCTCCCGGTGACAAAGGTAACATTAGTGATTTGTTGTCAACTGTGTCGCACTCTGGTGAAATTGAAACAGTGGGGGTCATTAAGCAATATTTGTCGACTCCGGGTATCACCCCTAACGATAAAAAAATTGCGCAGTCGGCCATCAAGCGAATTGAAGGCAAAAAGAAACGCAACAAATTGTTCGAAAACATATTTTTTGGATTGAGTCTGGGGTCGGTTTTGTTATTGGCGTCCATTGGATTGGCCATTACCTTTGGCGTGATGGGCGTGATTAATATGGCGCATGGCGAAATGATCATGTTGGGTGCGTACACAACGTATGTTGTGCAGCAGATCATGCCCAATGCTTTGCAATATTCGTTATGGGTCTCGATTCCTGCGGCCTTCATTGTAACGGCTTTGGTGGGCATGCTCATCGAACGCTTGGTCATACGGCATTTATATGGCAGACCGCTTGAAACGTTGTTGGCGACGTTTGGCATCAGTTTGATTTTACAACAAGCCGTTCGCAGTGTTTTTTCACCGCTGAATCGACAAGTGCTGTCGCCCGATTGGATGATGGGATCATTGGAAGTGAATTCGATGTTGTCGCTCACCTACAACCGTTTATACATTTTGGTCTTCAGTTTGATGGTGTTGTTCTTTGTGATGTTGGTGATGCGAAAAACATCGTTGGGGCTTCACATGAGAGCGGTGACACAAAACCGAGCCATGGCCAATTCAATGGGGATCAAATCGAGTCGCATTGATGCGTTGACGTTTGGTCTTGGGTCGGGCATCGCAGGTGTCGCAGGCGTGGCATTGAGTCAGTTGACCAACGTGGGTCCGAACTTAGGGCAAGCCTACATCATCGATTCGTTCATGGTGGTGGTGTTCGGCGGCGTGGGTAATTTGTTTGGCACGTTGTTTGCCGCGATGAGTTTGGGCGCGGCGACTAAATTCATTGAACCTTATGCTGGGGCCGTTATGGCTAAAATTTTAATTTTAGTGTTCATCATTTTGTTCATTCAGTGGCGACCACGCGGTTTGTTCGCACTGAAAGGCCGTTTCGTTGAAGACTAAGGGGAAGATTATGTTAGACAGAATTTGGAATTACGCACCCTTTAAAGGCGATCGTTCTGGTAGCGTCATGGCGATGTGTTTGTTGTTCATGATGGTGTGTGTGCCGATTGGTAATTTGGCGTTTCCAGAAGACTCGGTGTTGCATGTGTCAAATTACACCGTGAGCTTGTTAGGGAAGTACGTTTGCTATGCGATGCTGGCGTTGGCATTGGATTTGATTTGGGGTTATGCCGGAATCTTGAGTTTGGGGCACAGTGCGTTTTTTGCATTGGGCGGCTATGCCATGGGCATGTATTTGATGCGCCAGATTGGCGACCGAGGCATGTATGGCAACCCAGAGCTTCCAGATTTTATGGTGTTCTTAAATTGGACCGAACTGCCTTGGTATTGGCATGGGTTTGAACACTTTTCGTTTGCGTTGTTGATGATTGTGTTGGTGCCCGCGGCACTGGCATTTGTGTTTGGTTGGCTGGCGTTTCGAGCGCGTGTGAACGGCGTGTATTTATCGATCATTACACAAGCGCTTACGTACGCGTTATTGTTGGCATTTTTCCGTAACGACATGGGGTTCGGTGGCAACAATGGCTTGACTGACTTTAAAGACATCTTAGGTTTCAGTTTGCAATCGTCGGGCACAATCAACGGATTGTTTGTCAGTAGCATTGCTTGTTTGTTACTCAGTTATTACGTGTGCCGTCAAGTCATTCGCAGTAAGACGGGTAATGTGTTGGTGGCAATTCGTGATGCGGAAAGCCGAGCACGATTTTTAGGCTATCGAGTCGAACACTACAAGCTGTTTGTGTTTGTGTTGTCTGCGATCATTGCAGGCATCGCGGGCGCATTGTATGTGCCACAAGTTGGCATCATCAATCCGGGTGAGTTTTCTCCGATTAATGCCATTGAGATTGTGGTGTGGGTCGCGATTGGTGGGCGTGGCACGTTGGTCGGTGCGATCATCGGTGCGATTGTGGTCAACTTAGCAAAAACCTATTTTACAGGGGCGTTTGCCGAGGTGTGGTTGTTCATGCTCGGTGCTTTGTTCGTGATCAGCACTTTGTATTTGCCAAATGGCATTGTTGGCGTTGCACGGCAATGGACAACCAAGCAAGCCGTAAAACGTGCGCAGTTGAAACCATCCGTTGAGATAGGGGCTTAATATGACATCCGTAGACTACATATTGTATTTAGAAAACGTGAACAAAAGTTTCGATGGATTTAAAGCGATCAACGATTTGAGTTTGGCCATTCGACCCAATGAGCTCAGAGCCATTATTGGACCAAACGGCGCAGGAAAAAGCACCATGATGGACATCATCACGGGCAAAACACAGCCAGATTCTGGACGAATTTTATACAAAGGGTCCATGGATTTAACGAAATACGATGAGTGCGACATTGCCAATATGGGCATCGGGCGAAAGTTTCAAAAGCCAACCATCATTGAGACGTTAACCGTCCTCGAAAACATCGAATTGGCCATGAAAGGAAATCGTAGCGTGTACCGATCGTTGTTTTCAAAACAAACGAATCATCAGTCTCAACAAGCATTATCGATTCTTGATCAAGTTAAATTGAATCATAAAGTGAATGACATAGCGGGTGATTTATCGCATGGACAAAAACAATGGTTAGAAATTGGGATGTTACTGGTGCAAGATCCAGAGATACTGCTCATTGATGAACCGGCCGCTGGAATGACAGATACTGAGACCATGGAAACGGCGGAGTTGCTTAAAACGATCAGCCAGCATCATTCGGTGATTGTGGTCGAACATGACATGGCGTTTGTCGATGCATTGGATACTCCAGTGAGTGTGTTGCATCAAGGGAAAATCATCGCGGAAGGAACGCTGGATACGGTGTCTAATAATGAACGTGTGATTGAAGTATACCTAGGCCGATAAGAGAGATTGGATCATGTTAGAGCTAAACAGTATTGATTTATATTACGGCGCGAGCCAAGCCTTGAAAGACATTAATTTTTCTGCAGAGATTGGAAAAATCAGTTGTGTTCTGGGGCGCAATGGCGTGGGTAAATCGTCGTTAGGCAAAGCCATTGTGAACCGTCATCCAACGCAGTCAGGCACCATCGTATGGGATGGTAAAGACATTACGTTATTGTCGTCTGCGCAACGCGCGAAACTTGGCATCGCATACGTACCACAAGGCCGAGAAATTTTTTCACAGTTAACCGTGTTGGAAAATTTAGAAACGGCGTTTGCAGTGTTGCCAAGAGGAAAACGACGTATTGACGACGAAATTTACGATTTGTTTCCTGTGTTAAGAGACATGTTGTCGCGTCGTGGTGGAGACCTGTCCGGAGGTCAACAGCAGCAATTGGCAATTGCCAGAGCGTTGGTCATGAAGCCAAAAGCCTTGATACTCGATGAGCCCACCGAAGGCATTCAACCTTCGATCATTAAAGACATTCACGAAGTCATCAATTTATTGAGAACGCGTGGAGATATGGCCATTGTCTTGGTTGAACAATATTTTGAATTTGCAAAAAACTTATGCGATGACTTCATCGTCATGGATCGCGGTGAAATCGTATTGTCGGGAACATACGAACAGATGGACGAAACGCAAGTCAGGGCATTAATGACGGTGTAAAATGATCAACATACAATGAAAAGGATATATGAAATGAATCGGTGGGTTGTGTTGAGTTTGGGGTGGTTGGCGTCAACATCTGTGTTGGCGCACGAATCAGTCAATGGCGTGATGTCGCAGTGGATGCATTTTCTAACACAGCATGGCGGTGCATCGGCGACTTTACTTTGTCTGGTGGTAGGGTGCGTAATGAGCGTCAAACTGAGAGTGCGTTCTCGATGATGGATTGTTAATGCAAAGCGCTAAGAGCTTAAGTCAAGTGGGATCGTGGAAGGCATCGCTTCGACTGACGTATGAGATGAAGCACAATAAAACCGTCTTGGCAGAGCGTGAGCACTCGGGACCGTTTAAGGTACAACGATCACTGTATCCAGAAGGGTTGGATTGTTGTCACACCTACTTGTTGCATCCGCCCGGCGGATTGGTGAACGGTGATCATTTGCTGTTGGATGTGAATTGCAGACAACACTCACATGTTCTGATCACCACGCCATCGGCCGGTAAAGCGTATGCGTGCGCATCTAAAACGGCACGACAAGATCAGCGATTGCGTGTGGGGAAAGGCGCCACATTGGAGTTTCTGCCACAGGAAATGATCGTTTTTAATGCGGCCAAAGTGGAGTTGAGCACACACGTTCGGTTGGCGGGTGACGCAAAGTTGATGCTGTTTGATTGCGTTGTGCTCGGGCTCAGTGCCGGCGATGAATTATTCGTGGACGGTGAGGTGTCGCAAAGCATCATCATTCAACGCAATCGAATGCCCTTGCTGATTGAAAAAATGGCGTTTTCTGCGGCCGATGAGTTCTGTACGTCCATCTGGGGGTTGAATGGAAACACATGTGTATTTACTCTGATTGCAACGCCTTGCGATGATGCAGTGCTGAGCAAAGTCAGGTCATTGATGGAAACGTTGGCGTCTGATGTGTTGAGCAGCGCGACGTTGATTAAAGACGTATTGATTGTTCGCGTGCTTTCCAAAGAGTCACATGAGGCCAAAGAATGTTTAGAACGTGTTTGGGCCGAAGTGCGTTCAGACGTGGTGAATAAACCTGCGAGCACCCCTCGCATTTGGATGACTTAGTGTCCGCCTAACACGGGATGAGGAAATGTAAATGAATTTGAGTCCAAGAGAAAAA